>JBEIVK010000522.1:0-3400 GCA_040373935.1 Alphaproteobacteria bacterium | reverse complement strand
GGCGCCGGGGGCGCCGCCCGCCGGCCTCCCGCGCGCGCTGGTGCCCGCGTCGTGCCACGCGACGGGCGCCGGGGCGGTCGCCCCGGTCATGGCCCCCGGGGAGGCTGGGCATTAGAGGCGGAGGGCGGCGCAGCGCGCGCTGTGGAGGGTGCATGTCGTCGCGCGGCTCGATGCCCAACACCGTCGTCGTCGGCCTCCAGTGGGGAGACGAGGGCAAAGGCAAGGTGGTGGACCACCTCGCCGCCCACGCGCGCTGGGTCGTGCGCTTCCAAGGCGGCAACAACGCAGGGCACACCCTCGTCGTCAACGGCGAGAAGGTCGTGCTGCATGTCGTCCCGAGCGGCATCCTGCAGCCGGGGGCAACCTGCGTCGTCGCCGGCGGCGTGGTCATCGACCCTGCCGTGTTCTGCACCGAGCTCGACGGCTTGGTCGCGCGGGGGGTTGGCCTCGATCGCCTGCGCGTGTCGACGGAGGCCTTCGTCATCCTGCCGTCGCACCGGGCGGTCGACGCCGCGCGGGAGGACGCGCTCGGCGCGGCGCGCATCGGCACCACGCGCCGCGGCATCGGGCCTGCGTACGAGGACAAGGTCGCGCGGCGCGGCGTGCGCGTGGGCGACCTGCTCGACCCGGCACGGCTCGACGCCCGGCTGCGCGCCTTGCTGCCGGTGCATGCGCACGCGATGCGCGGCGCCGGGGCAGACCCGGCGTCCCTCCCGTCGCTCGCCGACACCCTCGCGTGGGCGGCGCCGCTCGCGGCGCGCCTGCGGCCGCTCGCGGCGGACACGGTGGCGCTGCTGCACGGCGCGCTCGAGCGCGGGGAGCCCATCCTGTTCGAAGGCGCCCAGGGCACCCTGCTGGACCTGGACCACGGCACCTACCCCTTCGTCACCTCCAGCACGACGCTCGCCGGCGGGGTGTGTGCCGGCGCGGGGGTCGGCCCCCGGGACATCGGGCAGGTGGTCGGCGTGGCGAAGGCCTACGCGACGCGCGTCGGCGAGGGCCCCTTTCCCACCGAGATCTTCGACGCCGCGGCAGACCACATCCGCCGCGTCGGCGCCGAGTTCGGCTCGACCACGGGGCGCCCGCGGCGCTGCGGCTGGCTGGACATCCCGCTGCTGCGCCACGCGGTTCGCCTGAACGGCGTCTCCGCGCTCGCGCTCACCAAGCTGGATGTGCTCTCCGGCCTGCCTGCGGTGCGGCTCTGCGTCGGGCATCGGGGCCCCGACGGGCAGCCCTGCGGGGCGGGGCGGGTGGCGGAGGCCGAGCCCGTCTATGAAGAGCTCCCGGGCTGGGCCGAGCCCGTGGCAGGGGTCACGGCGCGGGACGACCTCCCCGCCGCCGCGCGGGCCTATCTCGCGCGGGTGGAGGCGCTGGTGGGCGTGCCCATCGTGCTCCTGGGGACGGGTCCGCGCCGCGAGGACCTGTGGATCCGCCCCGACATGGACCCGGCGGCCCCCCGCCCTTGACGTCCCCGGGCCCCTGGTTAGACTGCGCCCACGCGGGTCGCTAGCTCAGTCGGTAGAGCACCGGCCTTTTAAGCCGAGGGTCGTGGGTTCGATCCCCACGCGACCCACCATTCGGCGCCCGCCTTCTTCCACGACCCCATCGTCTAGTCGGTCAGGACAGCGGATTTTCATTCCGCCAACACGGGTTCGAGTCCCGTTGGGGTCGCCATTTTTCGCCTGGGGCCCTGGCGCCCCCGGGGTTCCGATGAAGGGCCTGTCCGGGCGTCTCGTCCTCCTCACCGGCGGCTCGCGGGGCATTGGGCCCACCATCGCGGCCGCCTTCGTGCAGGCCGGCGCGCGCGTGGTGCTCGTGGCGCGCGACGCCCATGAGCTCGCCGCCACCGCGGCCCGCCTCGGGCCCTCGGCCCACGCCCACCCGGCAGACCTCCTCATCCCCGCCCAGCGGGACGGCCTCATCGCCGCCGTCGAGGAGGCCCACGGGCCGGTGGACATCCTCATCAACAACGCCGGCATCGAAGAGATGATGCGATTCGAGGACTCCCCCCTCGACAGCATCACCCGGACGCTCCAACTCAACGTCGAGGCCGCGCTGGTGCTGACGCGCCAGGTCGTGCCAGGAATGCTGGCGCGCGGGCGCGGGCACGTGGTCCAGATGGCCTCGGTGGCCGGGCTCGCCGCCACCCCATACGGCGCCGTCTACGCGGCCAGCAAGTCCGCGCTCATCGCGGCCACCAACTCCCTGCGGCTGGAGTACGCAGGGCGCGGGGTCGGCTTCTCGGCTGTCTGCCCCGGCTTTGTGGTCGGCGCAGGGATGCATGAGGTCCACCGTGCCGAAGTGGGAGAGGCGCCGGCCGCCCTCGGCTCCACCACGCCCGCTGCCGTGGCGGCGGCCACGCTGCGCGCCATCGAGCAGGACACCGGCGTCGTCATCGTCAACAGCACCCCGCTCCGGCCGGCGATCGCGCTTTTCTGGGTCGCACCCCGCTTGGGCGAGGCCATCGGGCGGCGCCTCGCCGGTGGCTACATGGAGGCGCTCGCGCGCGCGCGCGCCCCGCGGCGCTGAGGGCCAATCCGGGCATTTCCGGATCTGGATCAGCCTCTGCACAACCGCGCGCCCCGGGCCCACGCGGCCCACGCTAGGGCGTCGACGGAGGTTCCATGCGCGCACCCCTCGTCGCTGACCTGATGCACACCTCAGTGGTCTCTTTGACCTCGCCCATGCCGTTGTTGGACGCGGCCCACACCCTGCTCCGCGCCGGGCACAGCGGTGCCCCCGTGGTGGACGCCGACCAGCGGGTCATTGGGGTGCTCTCCGAGGCCGACGTGCTCGACGTGCTCGCGAGCGCCGCCTTCTACGGCTCCAGCGACGCCACCGTCGCCGAGCGCATGTCGGACGTCGCAGACACCGTCCGCGCCGATGACGACCTCTTCGCCCTGGTGGACCGCTTCAAGGCCCACCCGGTACGCCGTCTACCGGTGGTCGACGTCGAGGGCCGCCTCGTCGGGATCATTGGACGACACGATGTTCTGGAGGCGCTCGCCCGATTGGTCGAGGAGGCGCATCCCCTCCTCCGGCACGCGAGCTACGCCGCCCTGCGCCAGCGATTCGCCGTCGAACCGGCGAGCTGAGCGCCGCGCGGCGCCGCTCGCCCATCCGATGGCTGGCAACCGCCCCAAGCTCGCCTCGCGTCTGCAGGCTGCAATCGCATTCTCCGATGCGTTTGCCGCAACGTGTCACGCCGCCCCGCGGGCCATCCGCACCCCGAGTGCGCCGCTCCGACGCACCGCGGAGCCCCCGCAGGGCTCAGGCCGCTCCACGCAGAGCCCGGACTACTCCGGCGGCGGATCGGCAGGCGCAGAACGCCGCGGGACCCCCCGCGGCCGGCGGACCACGTTGGCGGGGGACCCCTCGCTGCCGCCCTCCCCGGCCGGGG
>JBEIVK010000147.1:0-8126 GCA_040373935.1 Alphaproteobacteria bacterium | reverse complement strand
GGGTGCCCGGCCGGGACGGCCGGGCAGGCGCCCCGCTCCGGCCGATCGAGCCCCGGGCGGGCGGCCAGCGGGTTACCCGACTGGCACTTGGGGGGTGCCCGATGAGCCTGCGCTTTGTGTACACGTTCGGCGGAGGCGTCGCCGAAGGCCGCGCCGACATGAAGCCCATCCTCGGCGGCAAGGGCGCCGGCCTCGCCGAGATGACGAACCTCGGGCTCCCGGTGCCGCCGGGGCTCACCATCGCGACGGCGGCGTGCGAGCACTTTTTCGACCACGGCGAGGCCTGGCCCGAGGGGCTGGAGGCCGAGGTCGCGCGCGGCATCGCGCACATCGAGTCGCTCACGGGCAAGCGCTTCGGCGACGCACAGAACCCCCTGCTGGTGAGCGTTCGCAGCGGGGCGGCGGTGTCGATGCCCGGCATGATGGACACGGTGCTCAACCTGGGCCTCAACGACGCGACGGCCGCCGGGCTGGCGGCGCGCACGGGCAACCCGCGCTTTGCGTGGGACAGCTACCGGCGTTTCATCATGATGTTTGGCGATGTGGTGCTGGGCATCCACTACACGCGCTTCGCCCGCGTGCTGGACCGCGCGCGGGGCACCCGCGAAGAGTCCGCGTTGTCGGCGGAAGAGCTGCAGGCGGTCGTCGGGCAGCTCAAGGCAGTGGTGGCCGAGACCTGGGGGCCGTTCCCCGAGTCCCCGCAAGATCAGCTGCGGCTGGCGATCAACGCCGTCTTCAAGAGCTTCCACAGCCCGCGGGCGCGCTACTACCGGAAGTCGAACAACCTCGACACCGTGCGCGGCACGGCGGTCAACGTGCAGGCGATGGTGTTCGGCAACATGGGCGAGGGCAGCGCGACGGGCGTCTGCTTCACGCGAGACCCGAAGTCGGGCGTGCGCCGCTTCTTTGGCGAGTGGCTGCCCAACGCGCAGGGCGAGGACGTCGTCGCCGGGACGCACACGCCGCTGCCGCTCAACCGCGACGCCGGCCAGGAGGGCGGGCCGACGCTGGCGGAGGCCATGCCGGTGGTCTACGGCGAGCTGCTCGCGGTGCAGGCGCAGTTGGAGGCCCACTTCCGCGACATGCAGGACATCGAGTTCACCATCGAGGACGGCCGCCTCTACCTCCTGCAGACGCGCAGCGGGAAGCGCACGCCGTCGGCGGCGGTGCAGATCGCGGTGGACATGGTGTCCGAGGGCATCATCACGCGCGAGCAGGCCATCGGCCGCATCGACCCGGCCTCCCTGGAGCTGGTGCTTCGCCCCATCATCGACCCGGACGCCCCGCGCAAGGTCATCGCGCGTGGGCTCGACGCCAGCCCCGGCGCGGCGAGCGGCCGGGTCGTCTTCCACAGCGATGAGGCGCAGGAGCTGGCCGAGCGCGGCGAGCCGGTGGTGCTGGTGCGCCAGGAGACCTCGCCGGAGGACATCCAGGGCATGACGGTGTCGCAGGGCATCCTCACCTCGCGCGGCGGCCAGACGAGCCACGCCGCGGTGGTGGCGCGCGGCATGGGCAAGCCTTGCGTCGTCGGCTGCACGGAGATCACGGTCGACTACGCGCGCCAGATGTTCTACGCCGGGGACACCGTCGTGAAGCGCCTGGACTGGGTCACCATCGACGGCGGCACCGGCGAGGTGATGGAGGGCAAGGTGCCGACGCTGGCGCCGCCCACCGACTCCGGGGCGATGGCGCAGCTCCTCGGCTGGGCCGACGACACGGCGCGGCTGCGCGTGCGGGCCAACGCCGACAACGCGGTGGACGCCGCGCGGGCCCGCAGCCTCGGGGCCACGGGCATCGGCTTGTGCCGGACGGAGCACATGTTCTTCCAGCCCGACGCCCTGCGCGCCATGCGCCAGATGATCGTCGCCGAAGACACGCGGTCGCGGTCCCGCGCGCTGGCGCGGGTGCTGCCCATCCAGCGGGCCGAGTTCGTGGAGATCTTCCGCGTGATGGACGGCCTGCCCGTCACCATCCGCCTGCTGGACCCGCCGCTGCACGAGTTCCTGCCCGAGCGCGCCGAGGACGTCGCGGCCGTGGCCCAGGACCTCGGCGTGCGCACCGAGGTCCTGCAAGAGCGCTTGCGGCAGCTCCACGAGGCCAACCCCATGCTGGGGCTGCGCGGGTGCCGGCTCGGCATCACGTCGCCCGAGATCTACAAGACGCAGGTGCGCGCCATCTTCGAGGCCGCGTGCGCGGTCGTGCGGGAGGGCAAGCAGGTGCTCGTCGAGGTGATGATCCCGCTCGTCAGCCTCGAGGCCGAGCTGGCCGCCTGCCGCAAGGACGTGGTGGAGACGGCCGAGACGGTGATGGCCGAGCAGGGCGAGACGGTCGGGTACACCGTGGGCACCATGATCGAGCTGCCGCGGGCGGCGCTGCTCGCCAAGGAGATTGCGCGGCACGCCGACTTCTTCTCCTTCGGCACCAACGACCTCACGCAGATGACCTACGGGTTCTCGCGGGACGACATGGGCTCGTTCTTGCCGCAGTACCTCCAGGGCGGCATCCTCGCCGACAGCCCCCTCGCGCGCTTCGACGTCGAGGGCGTCGGGCAGCTCGTGGAGATCGGCACCACCCGCGGGCGCCACGCCAACGCCCGCCTCAAGGTGGGCGTCTGCGGCGAGCACGGCGGGGATCCGGTGGGCATCGGCTTCTTCCACAAGACCGGCCTGGACTACGTCTCCTGCTCGCCGTTCCGCGTGCCGGTGGCGCGGCTCGCGGCGGCGCACGCGGCCCTCGGCCGGCTCTGAGGGGCGGGGGCCCGGCTTGAAGCCGCGCCCCCCCCGCGCTACGCAAGGCCGCCTCCCCGGATGACCGTGCTCCTCTTCGCGTTGCTCTCTGCTTGCGTCCGCCCGGCCCCGCTGCCGGAGGTGGGCGACTGCGCCAACTACCCGGACGGGGTGTACGAGTTCGGGGAGATCGGCATCGGCACCTGCCTCGCCGGGCCGGTGGAGGCGCACTTCCTCACGGACGGCGCGGGGGAGCTCGCGCTGGTCGTGGTCAACAGCAACGCGCACCGCGTGTTCAGCGGCGGCAGCGTGCTCTCGCTGCCCTGGGCCGAGGTGGAGGCCGCGTCGGGAGACGTGGCGGTGCACACCCTGTCGCCGGCCAGCCTGCCCTTGCCGTCCTTCGTCGCCGGCCTCACGCCGGCGCCCGGGGGCCTGGGCATCGTCCCCGCGCGGCTCTCCCCCGACGCGCGCGTGCGGCAGACGTGGGACGACGTCCTCCTCCTCGACCTGGAAGACCCCTTCTCCCCTGCGCTGTCCGGCCGCGGCACCGGCGGCGGCGCCGCCGTGCGCGTGCAGTCCGACCCGGTGGACGCCGTGGTGGACCCGGCCTCCGGCTACGCCTTCGTCGCCAACCGCACCTCGCACAGCATCTCGGTGCTCGACGTCGCCGGCGACGAGGTGCAGGTGCTGCGCCCGTGGCCCACGCAGGTCCTCGGCACCGCCACCTTCGACGACGCAGACGGCTCGGGGTCCAACGCGGCGCTCGCGGGCATCGCGGCCTTGGAGGGCCTGCGCGCTCCGGACGACAACTGGTCCTTCACCTGGGTCGAGGGCGCGTCGCGGGTCTGGTGGCCGGGGGCCGAGGGCGGCCTGGAGCGCGCGGAGTCCCCGGGGGACGGCGTGTGGGTGCGCTCGGCGCTGGGCGTCGAGCTGGACCCGGCAGACAGCGGCGGCCTCGTGTCGGTGGTGGACGACCCGGCCTACCTCGACGGCGGCCGCATGTTCTTCTCGGACGGCACGCGGCTGCGGGCGGCGAGCGCAAGCGCCTTCCTGGGGGACTGGTCCTTCGAGGCGCCCGTGCTGCTCGGTCCGCGGGCCGAGGCCTGGGACGCCACGCTCGGCGGGCCCAGCCCCATCGTCGCCGATGACGTCCTCTGGCTCTTCTACGACGGCGGCGGGCGCGAGAGCGCCGGCATCGGCGCCGCGCGCAGCACCGACGGCAACACCTTCCTGCGCGTCGACGACGCGCCGCTGCTCGTGTCGGCTGGCGCACACGACGCCGTCGCCCTGGCAGACCCGCACGTCGCCCGCGACAACGAGACGGGCCTGTACCACCTCGTCTACTCGGCCTACGACGGCGCGCGGTGGTCCATCGGCCACGCGATCAGCGTCGACCTCCTCACCTGGTCGCCAGACCCGCTCCCCCTTCTCGACGAGCCGGGGGTGGACCTCGCGGCCCCCACGCTGGCCATCGAGCCGGGCGGCTGGGTGCTGTACGTGTCGCGCGACGAGGGCGCCGGCTGGGAGCCCGCCGCCGCCACCTCGGCCGACGGGCGCACGTGGTCCGAGAGCGCTCCGCTGGCCGGCATCATCGACGCACCGGTGCTCGCGAGCGAGCCGCCGGGCCTCGCGCTCGGCCGCACCCGCGAGTTCACCTTCCGGGCCCGGGGCGAGGCCGTGGGCAGCATCGCCCAGCCCGTGCAGCCGGGCGTGCCCTTCGTCGCGGTGGATCTCGGCTGGCAGGCCACGGCCGTCGCCGGGTACACCCTCGGCGAGGACGCCCTCGGCGCGGCCAGCGCGGGGGGCATCCAGCTCGACAGCGTCGCCGCCGACGGGCGGGCCGTGTTCACCGCCACCGCGGCCGGCGGCGCCACCACGCTGCACCTCGGCACGGCGGATGGCACGACGGGCGCGGTGTCGGTGGCCTCCGCGCCGCTGCCGGTGGGCGGGGGCGCCTTCGCCCGCGATGGCGTTCGGGACGGCGTCCTCGTCGCGCTCCCCAACGGCGGCTACCACCTCTGGTACGCCGGGGTGCGCGGCACCACCGTGTCGCTCGGCCTCGCCACCTCCGCAGACGGCCTCACCTGGGAGGACGCCGGCCAGCGCGTGCGCCCCGGGGACGACTGGGACTCCGTCGCCCTCGTGCCCACCTCCGCCGAGCCCACCGCGGACGGCCGCTACACCTTGTGGGTCAGCGGCTCGGACGGCGAGGTCTGGCGCATCGGCGCGCTCTCGGTGGCGGCCGCCTCGGGCAACGCCCGGCGGGTCAACGGCCCGGGCGGGCGCGGCTGGGTCTTCGGGCCCGGCACGCCGGGCACCTGGTCGGACGCCGGGGTGCGAGACGCCTGGGTCCAGCCCGGCACCAACGCCAGCGGGCAGCCGGGCCTGCACCTCTGGTACGCCGGGACCGACGGCCTGAAGTGGCGCATCGGCCATGCCTTCCGCCGCGATGGCCGGGCCGAGTTCGAGGAGGCGGTGGATCCGCTCACCCTCGCCGCGCGCCCCGTCGTCGCCGCGGACACGGGCTTGTTCGACCTCGAGGCCGTGCAGCGGCCGGTGGTCCTCGCCGACGACCTGGGCGGCTTCTCGGGCTGGTACAGCGCCCCCACCCAGGGCATCTCGCGGGTCGGCCGCCTGTCCGGCCGCTTCGCAGACCGCCTCGCCCGCGTGTACGCCCGGCCCACCCCGGGCGACGTCCTGCGCTTCACCACCGAGCGCGGAGACCCGGAGGCCCTCGCCATCCCGCTCGACACCTTCGTCGACGGCTTCTCCTTCTCGGGCACCACGCTCACGCGGCTCACGCTCGACGCCGAGCGCGGCGTGCTGTGGGCCGCCCCCAAGGGCGCGCCGTACCTCTTCGCCGTGGACATCCGCGACGACAGCTCCCCCGCCTTCGCCGACGCCAACTACCTCGACGTCGAGGCCGTCCTGCTCGAGGGCAACGCCTCGCAGGCCATCGGCTTCCGCGACCTGGTGCCGCGCCCCGGCACCTCCCTCGCCTACTCGCTCAACCTCTCTCCCGAGGGCGTGTGGGTGCACGACCTCGGCGGCTGGGAGGACGGCCCCTTCGGCCACGTTCTGCAGAGCACCGTGGTCGGCTTCCTGCCGGCCTCGCGCGGCATCGCGCGGGACCGCGGCCTCGACACCCGCGGCGACGTCGGGCCGGCGGCCTTGCTCTTCCACCCGGACGGCGAGCGCCTCTTCGTCATCAACTTCAACGCGAACAGCGTGGGCGTCTACGATCTCCGCCTCGGCCCCTGGGGGACCTTGGTCGCCGAGGTGGACGCGGTGGGCGAGGCGCCCTGGTCCATGGCCTTGTCTCCCGACGGCCGCAGGCTCGTCGTCGTCAACTCCATCGGCGGCGTCGAAGACCGCGTGGTCCCGCAGGCCACCCTCGCCGTGCTGGACGTCGATCCCAGCTCCCCCACCTACCTCGACGTGCTGGCCACGGTGGGGAACCGCTGATGCGCGCCGCCCGCCTGCTTCCCCTCGCCCTCGCCGCGGCCCCCGCTTGCAACCGTCAGCAGGCCTTCCTCGGCAACTTCAACGGCCCCGAGGCCGCCGCCATCCTGTTCCCAGGCGAGCACAGCCCCTTCGACGAGCCGGTCGCCTTCATCGCCAACACCCGCCAGGGCACGCTCGTCCCGCTGGACTTGAAGCACGCCACCCCGCTGGGAGACCAAGCGGCCGCCCCGTGGCTCGCGCCGCGCAAGGTCGCCACCGGGGACGTGCGGCAGCTCGGGCCCGTCGCGGTCTTCGCCGAGGACGCCCGCCGCGTCACCACCTTCGTCTCGGACCTGCGCCACGGCGTGCTGGTCGAGGCCCCGTACATCGAAGACCTCAACACCATCGGCGAGCCGCAGCCCCCGGTGCTCGCAGCGTCTACGCCCCTCTTCACCGACGCCGACGCCTCCGGCGGCAGCGCCACCCTCGACGGCCTGGAGCTGCGCCACGGCTACACGACCACGGAGGACTGGACGCTCACCTTCGACGGCGAGGCCTGGCGGGTCGAGGGCACCCGCTCCGGCCGCCAAGCCGACGACGCGCTGCCCGGCGAATGGTACACCTCCGACAACCGCGAGGTCACCTTCACCATCAACGGCGCGGCCACCGCCGGCGACACCCTCACCTTCACCACCGATGTCGGCATCGTCGAGCACGACCTCGGCGGCGCCGTCACCGTGCTCTCGGAGATCCCGGGCACCCGCCTCTTCCTCGTCGGCACGGTGGACGTCGAGTCCGGCGCCGCCCGCCTCCTCACCTGGGATCCCGCCACCCGCCTCGCCGTCGGCAGCCTCTCCCTGCCCGATGGCGCGCAGCCCTGGCGCATCACCTGGGACGACGCCGGCACCGCCTACCTC
The DNA here is from genome assembly GCA_040373935.1 of Alphaproteobacteria bacterium. Classification (GTDB taxonomy): domain Bacteria; phylum Myxococcota_A; class UBA796; order UBA796; family UBA2385; genus JBEIVK01. The sequence continues at coordinate 1,039 of JBEIVK010000147.1, read as the reverse complement.
GCCGACGCCGCGCTGCCCCTCGTCTGGGTGCTCACGGTGGACCGCACGGATCCCGCCTCCCTCGCCGCCACCACCCTCGACATGCCCGCGCCGCTGGGCGCGCTCGCCTGGGTGGGCGACCCCGGCGAGCCCCTGTTCGGCGACGTCCCCTACAACCACCTCTTCGTCGCGCCCATCGGCGCCAACCGCCTCGACGTCCTGGACCTCGACACCCTCACCTTCCTCGACGCCAACCCGTCCGACGGCCGCCCCGGCGGCATCGACCTCCGCTCCCCCATCGTCGGCCTCTCGGCCAGCGAGCGCCCCGTGCGCCTGGAGCAAGAGTCCATCGACGGCGCCCGCGTGGACAGCAAGGTCGTCATGGTCACCACCTTCGACGGCTTCGTGCGCATCGCCGAGGGCGGCACCGGCTGCCTCGCCACCGACGAGGTCGGCCCGCGCGTGGTCGCCGCCCAAAACGGCGACGACGTGGGCTTCACCGACGTGGGCTCCCCGTCCAACCCCACGCTCTACGTGGACCCGGACACCTCCCGCCCCGTCTCCTTCCCGGCCTGCGGCGGCATCGTCCGCAACGGCGAGCAGTGGACCCTCACCTTCGACGGCGCCACCAACACCTGGGAGGTCGAGGGCACCCTCTCCGGGCTCCAGGCCAACCGCGCCCGCGCCGACCGCCGCTACCTCTCCGACAACGGCGCCCTCTCCTTTCTCATCCTCGAGGGCGCGGCCGGCAGCACGGACGGCGACTCCTTCACCTTCACCGTCGAGGACGGCGTCCTGCGCATGGGCGACGCCCTGCGCGCCGGCGCTGCCGACTCCACACCCTTCGAGCTGCCCGCCCCGCCCATCGTCTTCACGATGGAGGCCGGCCCCACCGGCGGCGGCTGGGACGTCGACCGCCGCCAGACCCACGCCATCGTCCCCGTCACCAACAGCGACATCGTCGTCCGCATCCGGGTGCAGGGCTGGTCGCTCGAGGTCGTCTACGAGTAGGCGCGCCCCGGCAGCGGGGCGTCCCGCCGGCCGCGCGGCCGGCGGCGGG
>JBEIVK010000146.1:0-8183 GCA_040373935.1 Alphaproteobacteria bacterium | reverse complement strand
TGGCCAGCAAGGCATCGGCGGCTGCGTCCAGCTCGTCGCCGCTGCCCACCCGACCGGCCAAGACATCGGCGCGCGCGGTTTCGATCACGTCGTCCCGCTGCGACTCGAGGCGAACGAGAGTCTCGCGCAGGGAGCGGATGAACAACGCGGTATCGGAGAGGACCACCCGTTCGCCCTCGACGGAGCCGGACGCAGCGCGGGCAACCCGAACCGGGGCCGCCGCCCGGTCGACCTTCACGACGGGGAGCTGAGAATGGACCTTCATGATGCCTCCGCGCACGTTGTCGGATGGTGTGCGCGCCAGCTTTAGCGCGGACGCCCCGCCGCCCACGGAAAGACGCTCGCCGGGTCCACGGCGCGACCGTCCTCACGCACCTCAAAGTGCAAATGCGGCCCGGTGCTCCGCCCGGTGCTGCCGACCGTGGCCACCGCTTGCCCAGCCCGAACGGAATCGCCGGCGCGGGCGAGGACGTCCTGGCAGTGTGCGTAGAGCGTGCTGCGACCGCCGCCGTGATCCACGACGACCACGTTGCCGTAGCCATCCCGCTGCCCAGCGAACTGGACGACGCCGTCCTGGACCGCGCGGACCGGGGCCCCCGCCGGCGCGCCGATGTCGACGCCGCGGTGGTGGCGATCGTCGCCGTGGAACGGGTCCCGCCGCCGGCCGAAGCGGCTGGTGAACACACCGCCCTCGACGGGGGGAAGGCCATCGGCCGGCGCCTCGCCGCCTCCCCCGCCGTGGCGACGCAGCCCCTCGAGCAGAAGCTCGCGGATGCCCAGCCCGCCGCGCTCGCCGATGCGCGTGGCGATCTCTTGATCGAACAGCGAGGAGAAGAGGTCCATCGCGTTGCTCTGAAAGAGCCCGCCTTCGGGGACGGTCTTGCGCATCTCCTGGAGCATCACCTGCGCGAGGTAGCCCTCAAAGGCGCGCGCGGCCTCTTCGGCACCTTGGCCCGGACGGGCCTCGAAGGAGGGCGCAGGCGCGAAGGCGGCGGCATCCAGGGGAGAGCTGACGCGGCTCACATGACCTCCACGGTGCCCTCGAGGGCCCCCGCCGCGTGGATCGCGAGCAGGATCTGCACGAGATCGCGCGGCTTCACGCCCATGTTGTTGAGCGCGTTCACGAGATCGCCAATCGTGACGCCGTTGACGACCACGAGCTCGCCCTCGGCTTCTTTGACCTTGATCTGCGTCTGGGCGACAGCGACCGTGCGCCCGGCGCTGAGAGGGGCCGGCTGGGAGACCTGGTTGCCCTGGGCGACCTCGATGGACAGGCCGCCGTGCGCCACGGCGACGGAGGCGATCTTGACGTCTCCGCCCATGACGACGGTGCCCGTGCGCTCGTTGACGATGATGCGGGCCGCGCGGTCCACCGTCAGCTCCACCCGTTCGACCTCGGAGAGAAACTCAACCGTGCGATCGAGGTAGCGGGCGGGGATTTTGAGGGTGACCGTCGACGGATCGCGCGGCCGGGCCAGCGGCTCGTCGAAGGTGTCGTTCACGGCCTCCGCGAGGCGCTGGGCCGTCGTGAAGTCGGGCTCGTTGAGGAGCAAGTCCACGGTTTCGAGCGACTCGACCGCGAGGCGGTTCGGGTTGTCACGCTCGACGACGGCGCCCTGCGGAACGCGGCCGGTGGTGGTGTGATTCTTGCGGGCGACGTTGCCCGCCTGGGCGGCGACGAAGCCGCCCACGACCACCGGGCCCTGCGCCGTGGCGAAGGCCTCTCCGTTGGGCGCGAACAGCGGCGTCAGCTGGAGGACGCCGCCTTCCAGGCTCATCGCGTCTCCGGCGGAGGACACCTCGACATCGAGCTTCTGGCCCGGGCGCGACGTCGAGGGAAGGCGCGCCGTCACCATCACCGCGGCGACGTTGCGCGCGAAGATGTCCTGCACCGACACGTTGAAGCCCAAGCCCTGCAGCCGGGCGACGTAGGCCATGACCGTGGCCTCGTTCATGATGGAGTCGCCGGTGCGGCTGAGGCCCGTGACAATGCCCCAGCCGACGAGCGAGTTGTCGCGGACACCGTAGACCGTTGCGACATCCTTCACGCGGGCGGCCGACGCCACGTTGGGCGCAATCAGCGCCGAGGCGACGACCATGAACGCCCCGACGAGCGCCCGGGCGCGGAGAACTCGGCCTTGGCAAAAGACGCGCATCAGAAGGGCCATGTGCGGTCGACGACGCGGTGGAGGACGCCCGGGCCCTGCTTGTCGGACACGACGCCAGAGCCGGTGAACTCGAGGTTCATGTCGGCGAGGCGAACGCTGGGCACGGTGTTGTCGGCGGTGATGTCGCGCGGGCGGACGACGCCCGTGAGCACCAGGTGCTGCGGCTCGCGGTTGGTGCGGAGCTCTTTCCAGCCCCAGACCACGAGGTTGCCGTTGGGCTCCACCTGAACCACGCGACAGGTGATGACCCCGCTGACAGTGCCCGAACGGCGGGTCTTGCCGTCGCCGCGAAACTCCGCGTTGCCGTTCACCGAAAGGCCAATCTCGCCGCCGAGGTTCGGGTTCGCCTCGGTGACGCCGGCCGTCACGCCGAAGAGCGAACCGATGCTGCCGCCGGTGCTGGACTCGCGGCGCGTCTCGGTGTCTGCGAGGACCTCGGCGAGCGCCTCTTCTTCGATCTGCACGGTGATGAGATCGCCGACCTGACGGGCGTTTTGGTCCAGCAACTGGGTGCGGGGCGGGAGGTTCATCCAGAGAGAGCCGGGCGGCGCCTTCTCTGGCGTCGGGGGAGCGCCGACGACGATGCCCTCGGGCGGACGGGCCCCCGCCGCTGCGGCGATGCCGGTGACCAGCAGCAGAACCATCACAGCGCACCTCCGGCCCGGAAGACGCCGGGCGAGATGAAGGTCCCCTGCACCACGGCGCCGGTGGCCAGATTGGCCACCCGCACCGGCTGGCCAGGGAGTGCGTCCTCGAGCAGACGCCCGGTGGCGGATATCGTCAATGGGCCCGCACCCGCCACCAGCGTCACGGTGGCGCCCTCGGCGGCCAGGGGCGCGGGGCGAACCGTCTGGTCTGTGAGCGGCGTCCCCGCCTCGATGGGGATCCGCGCCACGAGCGCTGCTTCTGCGGAGACAGGCCGCCCGATGACCGCCGCGCGGTCCACCCGCGCGCGGCGCACAGGCCCGATCGACTCCCCGGCCGCCCGCGCCTCGGCCACCACCGGAAGGTCGACCCACACGCGGAACCGCGCGGTGATGCGCAGTCGATCGCACACATCGCCGCTGGGGGTGCGCCCGATGAGGCCCACAGGGACACGCCCGAGAAAATCCTCGCCCGGCGGCGTGGAGACCTCGATTGCGGCGCCATCCGGACAGGCGAGCGGACGGCCCAGCGCGACGTCCAGGACCTCGACATCGGCCGCGCGGTCCCCGAGGGTGGACGCCGCGTGCGCGCGAACCGCGCCGACCAGCGGCGCGTCTGCCGACGGCGCCGCGGGCACCTGCGCCAGCCCAATCCCGATCGCGGCGACCAGCAGCATCAGCGCTTCAGCCCCGACACCGTCTGCAGCATCTCATCGGCCGTGGTGACGACCTTGCTGGTGAGCTCGAAGGCCCGCTGCGCGACGATCATGCCCACCAGCTCTTCGGCGACGTCGACGTTGGACGACTCGATGAAGCCCTGCTGGACGTTCACAAAGCCGTCGTTCGGCGCCATGAACATGGGCTGACCGGACTCGGCCGTCTGCTCGAAGAGGTTGCCGCCCACCGACCGCAGCCCCGTCGGGTTCATGAACTCGACGAGCTGGAGCTGGCCGACGGTGACCGCCTGCGTGCCGTTGGCGCGCTCAACCGTGATGGTCCCGTCCTGGGCGATGAGGACCCGCTCGGTGTCTTCGGGGACGAAGAGCGGCGGGTTGAGGGACATCCCCTGGCTGTTGACGACCTCGCCCTCGGCGTTGCGGGTGAAGCGGCCGTCCCGCGTGAAGCGCTGCACGCCGTTGAAGTCCGTCACCAAGAAGAAGCCGCGCCCGCCGATCGCCACGTCCAGCTCGTTGCCGGTGTAGCTCAAGTCGCCGGTGCGGAAGTCCCGCTGGGTCGCCACGAGGCGGACACCGGTGCCCACCTCGAGCGGCGCCGGCCGCGGGTTGAGCTGGGACGGCGCGCTCACCGGGTACTGCTGGTAGATGAGGTCCTCGAAGGACTCGCGCGACTTCTTGAACCCGGTGGTGGAGATGTTCGCCAGGTTGTTGGCGATGTTGTCGATGCGCAGCTGCTGCGCGTTCATGCCGGAAGCGGCGGTGTACAGGGCGCGCATCAGGACCTCGGCAGGCGGTAGATCTCGCCGTCAAGCTCGTCGGAGGTGCGCATGGCGCGCTGGGCGAGCTCGAAGGTGTGGCTCGCTTCGAGGAGCGAGACCATGTTGCGAAGCGGATCGGTGTTGGACTGCTCCAAGGCGCCTTGGAGCACCGAGGGCGAAGCGACGTCCGAGATGGTGCCGATGGGCCGGAAGCGGTTGCCGCCCACAGGCTCGACGGCCTCGGCGTTCACGATGCGGATGCGGTCCACCGGCGGGAGGCCGATGTCCACGCCATCCAAGCGACGGAGAAGGACGGTGCCGTCCCGCGCGACGTCGAAGGTGAAGCCTTGCGGGATCTCGATGGGACCGCCCTCCCCCTGGATGGGCTCTCCCGCGGAGGTGACGAGCGTGTTGTCGGCGCTGAGTTGGAGGTCGCCGCCGCGCACGAGCACCGGCGAGCCATCGCCCGCCGCCGCGAGGAAGAAGCCCTGGCCGCGGATGGCAAGATGGGTGGGAACGCCGGTTTCACGGGTGCTGCCGTCCCGCAAGTCCACGCCGCCCGGGATGACCCGCACGTAGCTGGAGGCCATCGGCGCGGCGCCGCGGTCTTCCAACTCGAAGGCCACGCGCTGCTCCTTGAAGCCCACCGTGGACGCGTTGGCCAGGTTGTTGGAGAGGATCTCCACCTGTCGCCAGGTGGCCTTGGCGCCGGCGAGCGACGGGAAGATGTCGTGACTGCTCACAGGTTCTCCGGATCAGCGGAAGGCCAGGAAAGGTCGGCGGGGTCGAGCTCCTCGGCGAGTACTTCGCGGAGCTCCTGACGGGCAGCGGTGAGGATCTGGGAGATGCGCGAGGGCGTGACGTCGAAGACCGCGGCGATCTCCGACAGATTGAGCCCACGGCCGTAATAGAGAATGATGCACTGTCGCTTGCGCTCTGGCAAGGCCCGGATCGCAGCCGTCACAAGACCCCGGGCTTCGCGGTGCAGGATGCTGCGGTACGCGCCCTGGCCGTCGTCGTGGGAGAGGGTCTCGGCGAGGGTGCGGGCGCCCTCCTCCGTGTCCTCCGCGGGAGGCGCGTCAAAGGCGACATGGGACACGGTGGCCGTGCGGTCCACCGCCTGCCAGTAGGAGTCGAGGTCCATCCCCAGGCGCTCGGCGACTTGCTCCGGCGTGGGCGGGGCGCCCAGCTCGTGCGTCAGCGCGTTGCCGGCCTCCTGAATGCGCCGCCAGAGATCACGCCGGTAGCGGGTGAAGCTGTCGTTTTGGCGGAGCGCGTCCATCATCGCGCCGCGGATCCGGTACTCGGCGAAGGTGCTGAACAGGATGCTGCGCGACGGGTCGAAGCGGTCGAAGGCCTCCAGCAAGCCGATGGCCCCGAAGGAGGCGAGGTCGTCGGCGTCGAGGTCGCAGCCAATGGGCAGGCGCTCCGAGAGCCGCCGGGCCGTCGCGACGATGCGTCCGCGGTACCGCACGCACATCTCGTCCCGCGTCAGGCCGTCGATCCGGCGCGCGTCGGCGTCCCGGTCTCGGGCGGGCCGGGAGCCCGCCTCGACGGCGGCGTCTGCGCCAGCGGCGAGGGGCGAACGGGACACGGCTCAGGACCCCGCGTTTCGGAGGGAGACGACCGCAACGCGCTCCAGGCGGACTTCGGGGAGCAGCTCGGCCGGAGACACGACCGGGATGCGCGGAACCACCTTCTCGGTGAGGCGCCGCAGCGGCCCGCGCGCGAGCGGAGGGCTGAGCAGCACGACCTCCACCGAGCCCTTCCACTTGTCGCCCGCGTCGCGGATGCCCATCAACAGACGCCGGGCATCCGCCGGGTCCAAGGTGAGGTTCACGGCGCCGCCCTCGCCCGTGTGGAGGCCCTGGGAGATGGCCTCCTCGGCGTCGGGGGCGAGGCCGATGTAGTGGATGACGCCATCCTCGGCGGCGAAGCGCCGGGTGATGTGACGCGCCAGCCGGTGGCGCACGAACTCGGTGAGGACGTCCGGGTCCTTCACGCGGGACGCGTGATCCGCCAGCGCCTCCAAGATGGCGCTCACGTCCCGCACGCTCACGCGCTCCCGCAGGAGGTTGCGGAACACCTTGAGCACCACGCCGCGGGACAGGACGTCCGGGATGAGATCCTCGACCAGACGGGGGTTCTCCTGAACGACGCGGTCCAGCAGCTCTTGCAGTTGCTGACGCGAGAAGAGCTCGTGGCCGTACTGCTGGATGACCTCGGTGAGGTGCGTGGTCACGATGGTCGGAACATCGACGACGGTGTGGCCGAGGGTCTGGGCCTGAAGGCGCTGCGGCTCGTTGATCCACGTGGATTCGAGGCCGAAGACCGGATCCTTCCCACGATGCCCCCGCAGGCCGGGCTTCGCGTCTCCCGGGTTGATGGCGAGCAGCATCCGCGCCATCACCTTGCCGCGCGCGACCTCCTCGCCCCGGAGCAGGACACGGTATTCGCCGCTTTCGAGCTTCAGGTTGTCGCGAAGATGGACAGGCGGGACGAGCAGACCGACGTCCTGCGCCACCTGACGACGAATGCGCTGGATGCGCTCCACCAAGGAGCCGCCACGCTTTTCGTCGACGAGGAGGATGAGGTCCACGCCAAGCTCGACCGCGATGGGCTCGACCTTCAGCAGCGCCTCGACCGGAGCCTCCCCGGCGTCCGGCGGGATGGCGGTCGGGTCCTCCAGGGAAGCCCCGCGGCCCACCCCGCCCGCGGCCGCGCGGTCGTCCTGCGCCTTGCGCCACGCGAAGACAGCGGCGACCAGGCCCAGAAGGAAGAACGGGACCCGCAGCCCCGGCATCAATACGAACGAGAACAAGCCCGCGGCGAGCAGACCGAGCGCCCGGCTGGACCCGAAGAGCTGGTTGCTGAATTGGTCGTGCAGGGCGAGCTTTTCGCCGTCGTTGACGCGGGTGACGAGCATACCCGCGGCGGCGCTGATGATGAGCGCGGGGACCTGACTCACCAAGCCATCGCCGATGGTGAGGACGGTGTAGACCTGCGCGGCGTCGGACAGGCTGAGGCCTTCTTGCAGGACGCCGATGAGCACGCCACCGATGATGTTCACCAGCGTGATGAGGATGCCGGCGATGGCGTCCCCGCGAATGAACTTGCTCGCGCCGTCCATCGCGCCGTAGAAGTCAGCCTCTCGCGTGATGAACTCGCGGCGCCGCCGCGCCTCGCCCTCGTTGATGAGGCCCGCGTTCAAGTCGGCGTCGATGGCCATCTGCTTGCCGGGCATGGCGTCGAGGGTGAAGCGCGCCGCCACCTCCGCGATGCGCCCGGCGCCCTTGCTGATGACGATAAAGTTGATCACCACGAGGATGACGAAGACGACGAGGCCGACGACGTAGCTTCCGCCGATGACGACGCGCCCGAAGGTGCCGATGATGTTGCCGGCCGCCTCTGGGCCCTCGATTGGCAACTGGAGCTGAACCTGGAGCGGCCGGTTCCCCCGGGCACCAGCCATGTGGGCGTGCGGGCCAACCACCTGGGGTTGGTCCCCGGCGATTCCAGGGATCCGCACGGCCCTAACCAATGGCCTGTGACGCTGATCAAGTCCAGCGAGGGACCCTTCCAGGTCAGCGCCTATGTCGCCCCGGCGGCTCCCGCCGCCGGGCCCCGGGAGCCGATCCAGGTGGAAGTCCAGAGGGAGGCATGGCAGCGACTTTCGGATTGTCCCCAGCCGTGGCTCCCGACCATGGCGCCGGAGCGGTTGATGCTGTTGCGAGATACGCGATGGGGCGCCGGTGATCGAGAGCAGGCTCGCGAGCGTCGCGATAGGCGGGGGACTTGGCCATCAATCCGTAGCCAAGGCTGATCCCAGTTGCTGGCCTATGTCCCTGCTGGCTGCTGAAGAATCGGTTCGGTGATCACGGTCAGGCCCAGGAGCTGGTGCTCTCCGAAGGACCGCAGGAAGGGCACATCGGCGGC
>JBEIVK010000448.1:0-3856 GCA_040373935.1 Alphaproteobacteria bacterium | reverse complement strand
CGGCCGTCTCGGCTGCCTCCACGCCCCGGCCCGCGCCCCGTCCCCTGCGCCGCCCGCCCCGCACCGGGGCCGCCGCCGCCCGCGCCGATGTCACCGGGCCTCCCACCCGCTCTGCCGCCGGGTTGGCGTCTGGCGCCGGGGAGTCAGGGGCGTCTCCGCGCCGGGTCCGCGGTCGCGCGAGGACCCACCCGAGATTGTTCACCTTACGCCAGTATGACGCCTACACGACCAGAGGCCGGACGGGGTGACCCGATCGATTACCCTGCGATCGCCCGCGCCCCACCATTCCCCGAGGTGGCCATGTCTCGTTCCCTGGTCCTGTGCGTCGCTCTCACCGCTTGCAGCGCAGCGGAGGACGGAGAGGTCGCCGCCCCGCGTACCGCCGCGGGCATCGCCGCTGCCGCGCCGGCTGCTCCCGCCGCGTCGGCCGGCGAAGGGGCCTGCGCATCCGCGGACCTCGACCAACTCGTCACCCACCTGCGCGGCGCGTCGGGCGAGGTTCGCTTGGGCCTGTTGGTCGCAGGCGTGAAGCAAGCTTGTCCCACCATCGAGCCGGGCATGTTGGCGTGGCTCGCTGCGCTGGACGACGCTGGCAGTCCCCCCGAAGCGGCCGCGCTTCGGTCCACGCTCTGCCCGGGCGGAGAGGACCTGTGGGCCGCGCCGGCCGCAGACTGGGCGGCGTGGTCGAGCGCCGTGTGGCAACGCTGCGGCCTCAACAGTCAGTCGCTGTTGACCCGTGCTGAGCTCGCAGGCGGCGCTGGGCCCGAAGCAGCGCTGCTGGGGATTGCCCTGCACAACCACCTGCTGTCGACCCATGCCGGGCACGCCCGCACCCTGGGGCGCTGGGTGGCGGGCCATCCGCCGGACCCGAGCGCGCACCTGCCCCGCCGTCGCTACGGTGCGTTCGGGCAGGCGGCGCCGGTCGCCCTCCTCGGGTCCGCGGCCTCTCGCCCTCCGGGCACGCGGTGCATGCCGGTGCTCTCCTTGACCCCCGAGTCCTTGACGGTCGATCAGGCTCCCCACAGCCTCACAACGCTCGCGACGGCGTTGGCTCCCTGCCAGTCGCAGGCCGACTTCCGGGGCGTGCTCCTCGTCGCGGTGCAGCCCGACACCGCCGCCGCGCGTCTCGTCGCGACACTGCAGGCGGCGGGCACCGCGCAGTATTCCGCGGCGGAGCTGCTGGTCCGGATGGGAGACCCAGGGACCGACGCGGTGGTGCCTGCGCACGACGCGCTCGTCGCGGTTCGGCAGGTCACCTGGGTTCCTGCGCCCACGAGCGTGTCCTCCTCGTCCGCCAGCGCGCCGGAGGCGGCCGCGGCGAGCGCGCGCAGCCCCGCGCCCTCCACGGCGGGAGCGAAGGGCAAGAGCGGCGGCAAGTCCTCGGCGTCGGGCGCTTCGTCCGCCGGCAGCGGCGGCCTCATCGGCGGCCTCGTCGGCGGCGGGGGCGGCCGCGACGTGCCGGCCCCGCGGATCCACCTCACCCGCAACGGCTTCACGGTCGCGGAGGGCGCGGCCCCCGGGCTGGCCGCATCGGGGCGCCTCGCGGAGCTGCCGGCCGTGCTCCAGGGCCTCGACAACGCGGGGGACGTGCTGGAGGTCCGGGTGTCCGAGGAGGTGCCCTTTTCTGCCTTGATGGCTGTGCTCGAGGCCGCACAGGGGGCCGACAGCGCCGCCGGGCGATCGCTGGGTCCCTTCCCGTTTGTGAAGGTGGGGCTCGCGCCGCCTTAGGTCGGGTGGCTGCGACGCATGCGCCCCGGGGGACCGTTGGGCGGCCCTCCCGAATCGCCGGCGGCCCCATCCGCGGCCTCGCCTGCTGCTCATTCGACAGACAAGCAAAGGGGACAGGGGAAACCTGCGGTTTCCCCCGTAACGCCCCCTTCCCTCGGCGCCGCCGCCGGTCGCGTCTGGCAGAATGCGCTCATGCGCCGCCGCCTTTCCTCTCTGCCCCCGGTCGCCTCGTCCCTCCTGCTCGCTGCCTGCGCGACGGCGCCGGGCGGCGGCGGGGCCAACAGCGGGGCCGGCTCCGGCCCTCTCCCCGCCGATTCCGAGGCCCGGCTCGCGGCGTTGGAGGCGGATCTTGCGGCCACCCGCGCCGCGCTCGCCGCCGCCGAGGCCCGGGTGGGCGCCCTGGAGGCCGCCCCGCCCTACACCGATGCGGACGCCGTCGCCGCGGTCCAAAACGACGACCCGTGGGGGGACCCGTCCGGCCCGAACCTGCAGTCGCTGTGGTCGGCCTGGGACGTGGGGTACATGCAGCTCGACAATGGCCGGTGGACCTGGGACAACCGCGCGATCCCGCCGGGCCACAGCCCCACCCGCGAGCTGGCGGAGCTGTACCACGAGACGCCGGCCTGCGGCGCGGACCGCAGCTTCGCCGACTGCGACACGACGGCCGCCATGAAGATCTACGTCAACGGCCCGGACCGCGAGACGAACGACTGGTCCGCCGCCGGCTGGGCCCGCATGGCGGCCGTGCCCCGGCACACCCACGCCCTCGGGCTCTACCTCGTGAGCTTCGGCCGCGAGAGCACGCCTTCGGATTGGCCCTACGCGCTGATCCCGCCGTCGGGCATCTTGTTGGAGCCGCACGGCGCACACCAGGCGCTGCGCATCGACGGCACCGGCAACACCGGCGACAACGTCCGCATCGAGACCACGCTGGGCGCCACCGGCATCGCCGTGTACGAGGGCGAGATCCCCGGCCTCTACTGCGACGATCTCGGCCGCGACTGCACGCGCTCCTACCCGCTCTGGCTGCGCGGCGGGCGCCTGCACCTCGAAGACCTGGAGACGGAGCGCAGCGCCGAGGACGCCCGCGGAGGCGGCGTGTTCTGGACCCACGGCCAGACGCTCGGCGTGGAGCCGTTCACGACCTGGCACATCGACCCCGCGCTGGGCGTGCCGGCCCACTGCGTGTACGCCACGCGGGCGACCGCGCGCAGCCTCGTGCGCGTGCAGCCCCATGGCGCGGCCGCCGCCTGGCCGGAGGCGCACACGTACGTCGTCCTGGAGAGCTGGGGCGCGGGCGGCGCCCCGCCGGAATGCACGGCCGCGCAGCTCATCTTCACGGAGGCGGCCGGGGTCTACGGCGTGGACCCGGGGGCTGCCCGGGCGGCCGGGCCGGGCTTCCGCGTCGCCCTCCTCGGCGGCGGGCCGGTGGCGATCGACCCCGCGGAGTTCGGCGAAGGCGCGGCGCCGAGCTTCCTGTTCGAGCTGATCGAGCCGCTCTGAGGGGTCTGGGTTAGATACCCCCTACCCCTATCCCCTACCCGGGTGGCCCGATGCTCGACGCCGACACCGAAGCCCAGGTTCGCGCACGGCTCTCCCGCATCGCCGGCCAAGTCGCCGGCATCCAGCGCATGGTGGACGAGCGCCGCTACTGCGTGGACTTGTTGCTGCAGATCGCGGCCGTCCAGTCGGCCTTGGGCGCCGTGGGCCGGCTCGTGCTCGACAACCACGTCCGCCACTGCGTGCGCCACGCGCTCCACGCCGGGGACGACGCCGAGCGGGAGCGCAAGCTCACCGAGCTGATGGACGTCTTCGACAAGTTCACCCAGCTGCGGGCGCGGGGATGATCGCCCCGCTGCTGCTGTCGGCGGGCCTCGCGCGCGCCGCCACGGGCGGGGCCGATGCGCTCATGCGCGCCGCCCTGGCGCGGGACCCGGCCATCGCCGCCGCCCGGGCCGAAGAAGACGCCGCGCGGGCCCTGGCCGCTGCCCCGCCGGGTCCCGGGCCGGCGATGGTCGGGCTCGATGGAATGGCGATGCCCGGCCACATGGCCGTTCTGGACGTCATGGTCGAGCAGGAGTTCATGGCGCCGGGCGCCGGTCGGGCCGGCCAGGCGGGCGGGCGAGCG
>JBEIVK010000200.1:0-6660 GCA_040373935.1 Alphaproteobacteria bacterium | reverse complement strand
TGTTCTCCCACTGAGCTACGCCCCCGCGAAGAGAGAGATGGTAGGGATGGGCAGACTTGAACTGCCGACCTCCGCCTTATCAGGGCGGCGCTCTAACCAACTGAGCTACATCCCTTCGACATCTTTCAGGCCCCGGCGTTGCCGTCGGAGCGCCCGCTCTATAACGACTCGGCCCGCCGGGCGTCAAGGGGATCTCCCCCTGCCGCCCGCGGCCGAGCATCACCCGGCTTCGTCTTCGTCGGTGGCCGTCGCGCACTCCGGATCCGCCGCGTCAACCGCGAGGTCCGCGTCGTTGTCGGCGTTGTCGTTGCAGGCCGCGGTGCCGAATCCGGCCTCGACGTCCAACACCGTGACACAGTCCGGATCCGCGAGGTCCTGCCAGCCGTCGCCATCGTTGTCGATGCCGTCGTTGCAGCCAGTCACGCCCGGCAGAGACGCGTCTTCGTCGGCGATGAAGCCGTCGGGCACGCCGTCCCGCGCGCAGCCCGGGTCTGCCGCGTCCACCAGGGTGTCTCCGTCGTCGTCCACGCCGTTGAGACAGGCCGGAGCGTCGGCGCTCTCACGCACGCCGCGGTCCTCGTCGATGTAGGGCGGCGCCTCGCAGTCCGGGTCGTTGCCGTCGGTGTAGCCGTCCCCGTCGTTGTCGGTGCCGTCGCTGCACTCACCGGAGAAGGTGGGCTGCTCCCGCGGATAGCCGGCGCCGTTGCGCGCGCAGGTCGGGTCCTCGGCGTCGATGTCGCCGTGGCCGTCGTTGTCCACGCCGTCGTTGCAGACCAGCTCGCTGAGACCGACCTCATCGTCCGCCGCGGAGATGCAGTCCGGGTCGTCGAAGTCGACCCAGCCATCGGCGTCGTTGTCGGCGCTGTCGTTGCATCCCCAGGACGGATCGTCGTCCCCCACCTCGAAGCCGGTGCCCGTCTCCGCGTCGCACTCGCCGTCCTCTTCGTCGATGAGGCCGTCGCCGTCGTTGTCTTCGCCGTCTCCGCAGTTCGTCTCGCCGTCTTCGCCGGAGGTGCAGTCCGGGTCCCCCGCGTCAACGAGGCCGTCGCCGTCGTTGTCTTCCCCGTCGTTGCAGGTGAAGCTGCTGTCAAAGCCTGCTTCCGCGCCGTCGGCCGCCCCACAGTCCGGGTCCTTGTCGTCCGTCCAGCCGTCGCCGTCGTCGTCCTGGCAGTCCCCGCAGGAGTCCTGGTCCAAGGGGTTGTCGAACAGGTTGAGCGAGATGTCGCCCGTGCTGTACGAGAACACCAGCTCGCCGGTGGACCCCTCGAAGTCCGCGAGGATGACGTACTCCGTCACCCGCTCCAGCGTGAGCACGATGTAGCTGTAGTCGGAGCGCGTCGGGTCGCCCCACCGGAAGGTGCTTCCACCGCCGAAGGGGTTGTCCGCCTCGCCGATGTCGTACACGTTGCTGGGGAACTGGAACAGCGTGCCCGCCGGGAGGTCCAGGCTGGACCGGCCCGTGTCCGGGTTGAAGTTGTGGTCGTCGGGCACCGTGATGGTCGCGCGCATCGGCGCGCCCTCGCCACCGAGCCACCCGAGCGTGAACAGCACGACGTTCGCCTTGACGAAGCTGCGGACGGACTTGACGTCGCCGGGCTTGGAGGCGGCGTCCCCGGACACCACCATCCCGCCCGCCGAGGCGAGGTCGCCCACCGGCGTCCACTCCCAACGGAAGGCAGGGTCGTCCAGGGTGATCTTGCCGTCTTCGTTGCTGTCGTTGCAGGTGGCGAAGTTGTAGAGCGCCCAGTCCTCCGTGGGGCTCGCGCCGGACCCAGCCGTGGCGTCAAACAGCGCGTAGGACGGCAGCGTGACCGTGATCCCCTCGCCGTCGTCGCCGTCCAGCACGCCCGGCACGTCGAGCACGAGGTCCACGCTCTCGATGCGGTCCGGGCGATCCTCTTCGTCGTCGTTCGTGAAGAAGTAGCGACCGACCGGCCAGTCCGCGTCGTAGCGGAAGTTGTAGTCGTTCTCGTAGTCCTTCGCCTGGCAGAACTGCACCACGCTCGCGTCGTAGGACTTGCCCGCCGAGGTGGAGCAGTCGCCCTCCTCCGTCAGGTTGCCCGCCCCGTTGAGGGTGAGCGGCAAGGACACGGCGTCGCCCGACACCGCGCCTCCCCAGTGGTACGAGGCGAACTTCGTCTCATCGACGCAGAAGGTCTGGCCTTCCAACGCCGGGTTCTTCAGCGTGAACGATGGACTGTTCGGGGAGGGCGCGCCGAGGTCGATGCGGCGGTCCTCGTAGAGGCCCTCGAGGTCGAAGGTGTTGAGGTCCTGGGCCGGCGCCTGCACCGACCACGTCCCCCACGACTCATCGTAGCCGAGGCCAAAGCCGCCGCGCGCCCCCGTGAACGCCGTCTGCAGGCGCGGAAAGGACCACTGCAGGAACTCGGCGCGACCGTCCAGGCCGGCCTGACCGGTGTAGGAGAACTCCTGGCAGAAATCGGCCAGGGTGTTCCCGACGCCCGCGTAGCAGGAGAAGTAGTCGTTCGTGACCGTGATGTAGGCCCGCTGGTTCGTTGCGGTCGCGGCCGTTTGGTACTCCCAGGCGGCGTCGAGCTTCGACTGACCCTCGCGCGTGCCCACGAAGACCGGCACGGCCCCGCCCTCGAGCGGCCCCCGCGGAACGATGACCTCCAGGAGGTCATTCTCGGCGCGCAAGACCTGCGCGTTCTGCGAGCCGAACAGGACCGTCACGGCCTCGGGCGCACCGCCGAAGTTGGCGCCGCGAATGATCGCGCGCGCGCCGCCGGTGTTGCCGGCTTCGGACGCACCGCCCGCTTCGGCCTCGACCGCGTCGACCCGGGGCGCGCCGCCGTCGTCCGCGTAGTACGGGACGGGGCTGTAGCCAGTCGCGCAGGCGGAGAGAAGGCCGGCCGGGACAAAAGAAAGGAAACGGATGTTCGTCATGGTGTCACCGGCGCGCGTCAGAGCGTGTACCAGAAGCGACCGAGGACGGCGGCATTGCCGACGACCTTGATGGGCGAGATGTCGCGGCGATTGCCGTAGCGGTCCCGCACCGGCGGCGTCTCGAGGTTGAGCGTCGTCTGGCGGACGAAGCTGAAGACCGCGCCCTCCGCGCCGTTGGCGCGCGCGTAGGTGAGCGCCTCCTCGATGATCTCCGGCGTCAAGACGAAGCGCCCGTACGCGCCGTCCGCCGAGCGGTCCGGGAAGGAGCACGTCACCTCCGCGAGGGTGTGGGAGGGCTCGCCGCGCAGAGACGGCAAGTAATCGCCGTTCTCGAGCACCAAGCTCTCATCCAGCTCCCACGTCGCGCCGTTCTCCGAGCCGTCGTCCGTCTCGCACGCGAAGGCCGGCCGCCGACCGTCCGGCACCGGCGTACCCTCCGGGATGAAGCCATCCTCGATGGCGGCCTCCCAGTCGTCCTCGACGTCGCTGGACGGCGGGACCGTGACGACCCGCTCGCGCTTGTTCTCGTCGTCGGTGTCGACCTTCGCGAGGAACTGCACGGTGAGGGTGATGGTCTCTTCCACGCGGTCGTCTTCGGAGGGGATCCACTCGAAGACGACGCCGCTCTCGGCATCCCAAGGGCCCGTGTACATCTGGCCCGGCAAGGCGGAGCCATCCGTCGGGTCCAGCTCAGCAGGGAACGGCGCGAGCGTGAGGCAATCCTCGGGAGAGGCCGGGTCCGCCCCATGCGCGGCGTACTGCACACAGGTCTTGTTTTCGCCCTCGCCAAGCGGCTGACCCCACGCGCCGTAGCGCGGGCCCGTCCACGACACCATCAGGCCCGTGGGGCGAGTGGGGAGGTGGAAGCTGCGGTCCTTGCCCCAGGCAGCCAAGGGCATCGGGATGCTGCCGAAGCTCGCCTCGGGGAGCGGGATGGCGCCCGGGAAGTTGATCTCCACCTCGGCGCCGTGCACGAAGTTGCTGCCCTCGAACACCGTCTCCTGCAGCGCGTCCAGCGTGTCCCCTTCGCCCACCTTCGGCCGCCACACGCGCGGCGACACGCGCCACGCCTCCAGCTCGATGTAGTACGGGAACACAGCCTCCAAGTCCGGCGCGTAGAGCACCGGGCGACGCCCGTTCACGAAGCCGCCGGATCCGTCCTTGTTTTGGAACGCGATGGACGTGCCGACGTCCGCCACGCTGTTCAGGTAGGAGCGCGGGTCGATGTTGGTGTAGCAGGTGCCCTCAGCGGACGGCGGCGCCGCGAAGGTCCCGAAGAGGGTGTCGGTGTTCGGGAGGTCGTCTTCGAAGACGAAGCCGGTCGACGTCACCAGCGCGTAGGGCGGCCGGAAGGTGCCGAGGTCCGGCCCGACGGCGGTGTACGACACGAGCCCGAGCATGCCGAGTGGCAGGCCGGCGCCCGCGAAGTCCACCCAGTTGTACTCGAACAGGCCGCCGTTCATTTCGGGCGTCGGCCCGATCTCGGCGGGGTTGTGCCCGACGCCGGCGAGCTTGTGGTCGACCGGCGTGACCTCGCGGCCGCACGCGACCAGGAGGATGGAGAGGATGAGGGGGGAGGTGCGGAGCATGGGACTACCACCCGGTTCCGAAGCCGATGTAGACACGCGGGCCAGGCTTCTCGGTCTCGTTGGAGAGCTCGTCGCCGAAGCCATTGTTGCTCGTGTCGAAGATGTTGTCGCCGTCCACGTCGCCGTAGCCGCGAATCTCCTGGAAGCCGTAGGCCACCCGGATGAAGCTGTCCCAGGGCGAGCCATGGAACATCACGCTCTGCACGCGCAGCTCGGCGCTGGCGTCGTACAGCATGGCGTTGCCGTTCTTGTAGGCGACGTCCACGAAGGGGATTTCGCGGCGGATGTCCTCGTCGTTGCGGGCCACGCGCTCGCCGAAGCGGGTGCGGTAGTACAGCGAAGGGTCCTCGGGAGGGCGATGCGACCAGAGGTTGCCCGCCGTGCCGCCGAACTGGAAGAACGCGCCGTAGGTCGTGAGGGGGCCGACGCGCCAGACCCGGTACCGCGACAGCGGGAAGCGGTACTGGAGGTTGACGATGCCCATGGTCTCGCCGGAGAGGCTGAACCCGGGGTACCCGGCGAACTGCGTGTTGGGACGCAGCGACCCGTTGCCGAAGAAGTACGGATGCTGGCCGCCCGCGCGGAACTCGTCCTGGAAGTTCACGTTGCGGTCGATGTAGCCGAACCGGGTGTCGAGCTGCAGCATGTGCTGCTTGTCCCGGGCCTTCTTGAGGATCGGCAGCCCCAGCGTCGGGACGGGGATGTTCTCCGTCCAGCGCAGCTCGCCCTTGTTGTAGGCGTAGGCGTCGAGCTGCTGGCCGTCGTCGGACAGCACACCGCCGTAGGGCGCGTAGGTGATGTCGGTCCACGCGCGCGAGAGCGCGAGGTTCACCGCGCGGCCGACCGGGTTCGCCTCGCGGAGACCGAATGCGGCGATGCCGTTCCACGCGATGTTCACGCCGGCCTCACCTCCATACTGGTACCGCAGGAAGTTGGTGTCCGCGACCCCCTTGAAGCCGAACTCGAGCGCCTGCGCGTAGAGAGAGGTCGAGAGACCGCCGTTCCACGGGTAGTCCACGGTCAGGAAGGCGATGTTCGAGTACTGGTGCTGCTTGCCCTCGAAGATCTCCTGGTCCGACGTTGTCTCGGGGTTCTGGTCTTGGTCCAGCTTGTAGCCGAGGTCGAACTTCGTCTGGACGTGGTACGCCGTGAGGCCGATGTTCGGGTACCACCCCTGGAAGAAGTATTGGCCGAGGAAGAACGGGTCCTCGCCGAGCAACGCCATCGCGAAGCCGCCATGCTTCTCGACGTAGTCCTGCATGAACACCTGGAAGCCGCCGGTGAGGCCCCAGTTCGTCATGGTGTCGTTTTCCAGGCGGAACATCGGCACCGCGGTCGGCGCCATCAGCGCCTTGGACGGCCGGTACGGATGCGTCGACTGCGCCCAGTGCGACAGGTCCTCGGTCTGGGCGAGGCTCTTTTCGACCGTCGGTGCGTCGATCTCCGCGGCCGTGCGGAAGAGATGATCCGCCGCCGCCCCCATGAACTCCTCGCGCGGCAGGCCATAGACCTTCCAGCCGTGGGCCGTGCTGTACGAGTAGACGAGGTTGCCCTCCTTGGTGACCTGCGGGGAGCTGGCCCCGCCAACCACGTTGGTGACCTGCTCGATCGAGCCGCCGTCGGGCTTCATCCGGTAGATGTTAAAGATGCCGTCCGGCTCGGCGGCGAAGTAAATCCAGCCGTCATCCGCCCAGTTGACGTCCATCTTCTCCCAGTGGTCCCAGGTCAACGGGCGCATGCCCGTGCCGTCGGAGTTCACGACCCAGAGATCCTGCTGGAAGTGCCGGAACATCGCGAAGACGAGCTGCTTGCCATCCGGCGACCAGTCGACCTTCTGGAACCACGTGCCGTCCGCGTAGGACGTGATGGCCTTCTTGTCGGTGCCGTCGATGTTGATGGTCACGAGGTTGAGCGTGCCGTCGGTGTACTCAAAGTACGCGACCCGCTTGCCATCCGGAGACACGGCCGGGTCCGACCCGCGCTTCGTGTTGGGGATGACGTCCCAGGAGCCCTCCGGATAGACCTCGCGGTTCAAGACCGACTTGCGGGAGGCGGTGCGGAAGGTGCGGTTGCCCTCCTTCTCTTCGCGCTCCGGGAAGCGGTAGACGTACAGCTCTTTCCAGTTGTAGCCGTCCCCTTCGAAGCGGAAGGCGTTCGCCCCCGG
>JBEIVK010000219.1:0-6219 GCA_040373935.1 Alphaproteobacteria bacterium | reverse complement strand
CCCCGCGTCGGCCAGCGCCTCTCCCGGTACCCCAAGCAGCTGGCACAGGCGAAACAGCCGCCAGCCGTGGTCTTCTGGGCGCCAGACGCTCGCAGCGCGGGCCGCCTGCGCCTCGTCCCAGAGGGCAGCGCACGCCGCCTCGTCGCCCTCGGCGATGGCCCGAAGCGCACGGGACGCGAGGCCGGCTTCGAGGGAGCCGGTCAACAGACTGTGGCGCAGGACGGTTTCGGCGGCCCGCCCGCGCAGCGCCTCCCCGAGCGCATCCCAGCGCAGCGGCACCCCGAACACGCGTTGGCACAGGGCGTCGCCGTGAACCTTCTCCAAGGCCACCCGCGCCGCGAGCAAGGACGCGAGGTCCATCGGCGCGCGGGCGTGGACGCCGCCGCCGGCCTGCGCCCAGCCATGCGCCATGCCACCCCAGCCCGGCAGCCGCAGCGCCGTGCGCGTGAGGGTGTCGTCGCGGCGGGCCGGGGGGACGCCCATCGCATCCAACAAGGCCGCCAGCGCATCCAGCGGGTCGTCCGGCAATGCGGAGATGAGCCCGCCGGCGCCGTCGAGCGCGGCCCAGCCCCACGCGGCGTCCGTGCCGGCCGCGGCCTTCCATGCGGCCCAGAACCCCGCGCTGCGACCCGGCGGGGCCCAGGGCGCGAGGCCGTCATCGAGGAAGGCCGACAGCGCGCGAATGAGCGGGCCGTCCGTGCGCGCGTCGAGGTCCTCGCCGGTCAGGCAGAGCAGGAGGTCTCGCGCGGTGCCCTGCCCGGCTGCGCTTGCCCACAGCGCGTCCAGCGCGTCCGTCGCCCGCTGCGCCGGGGCCGCCGACGCCGGGAGCGCCGCCCCCGCTGCGGTCACGGCGTCCCACAGCGCGGGCAAGGCCTCCGCCGGGTCCCCGAGGCGGGCGGCGTCGGCGGCCGTGACCCCGGGCGCGAAGGCCGTGAACGCCGTGCCCTGGCGCTGCTCGTGGCTGAGGCGGCTCGCTGGGATCGGGCCGAGGTCCGCCTCCAATTGCGCCATCCACACCGCCCGGCGCAGGATCGACTGCCCGCCGATGGTGGCGACGACGGCGTCGAGCGCCGCGCCGTGGCGCTCTTCCAGCGCGGCGCGAAGGTCGTGGCTGCGGATTCGGCCGCTCGCACGGCGCTGGCGAAAAGCGTCTTCTGACAGGTACCCCTGTGCCCCGGTGCGCGCGCTCGCCGCCGCGACCGCGGCGTCGAAGCCGCGGTGCTGGTCTGCGTGGAGGGTGTTGTGGTGGACGAAGTCCCGGATCGGCGCCTGGGCCGGGAGCAGGTGCCCGATGTGGGCGATGGCGTCCCGCAGCGCGGCGCGGGCATCCTCGGGAGCGTGCGGTGCGGAGAGATGCACGTCAGACCTCCACGGCGTGGGCGAGGAGCGCGGCGATGTGGCGAACGGCGTCGGCGCCCCACCCCGCGAGGTGGTCTGCCCTCCACCCGAGCCAGACGAGCAGGCCGAGCAGCGGCACGATGGCGACGCGTTCGAGGGGGGCGAGGTCGGGAATCGCCCGTCCCTCCGCGGCGCCGCTGAGGAGGCGGCCGGCCACCCGGAAGGCGGTCATCGCCCAGAGGAGCCCGCCGACGGGGAGGAGGGCGACCAGCAGGCCCCACCGCTCCCATGCTCCGCGCAGGATGTGGACCTCGGCCGGGAAGCCCGCGAAGCCGGGCAGGCCAGCGCTCGCGAAGAGCGCGAGGGCGAACAGCGACCCCAAGACCGGGGCATTCGCGAAGAGCCGGCCTGTCGCCGGGATCGTGTCTTCGTCGGTGCGGTGCGACCAGGCCCCGACGAGCAAGAACAGCGCGCCGATGTTGATGCCGTGGGCGACCATCTGCAGGACGGCGCCGGTCAGGCCCGCGGGGTTGCCGGCGGCGATGCCGACCACGATGAACCCGACGTGCGAGAGGCTGGACCAGGCGATCATCGGCTTCAACGCCGTTTGGCGCCCTGCGAGCAGCGCCCCAACCAGCACGCCGGCCGCGCCCAGCGCGCCGAGCATGGGCGCCGCAGCGTCGGCTCCCAGCGGCAGGGCAGCGCTGACACGGATGAGGCCGTACGCACCCATCTTGCCGAGCACCGCGGCGATGAAGGCCGTGACGGGCGTGGCCGACTGCACGTAGGCGGGTACGAGCCAGCCATGCACGGGCACGGCCGGCATCTTGACGAGGAAGCCGATGGCGAAGCCGGTGAAGATCAGGACCTGCGCCAGGGCCGGGAGGCCCTTGCCAGCGGCCGCGAAGCTGGGCATGGCGAAGGAGTGGGTCGGCAACAGGACGTAGGCGGAGAGCAGGGCCGTCAGGAGGAAGGCCGAGCCCGCCATCGTGTAGAGCAGGAAGGTGAGCGCGGCCGGGTGGCGGCGCGGCCCGCCCCACTCCCCCACCAGGAAAAAGATGGGGATGAGGGTCAGCTCCCAGAACATCGTGAAGAGCGCCCAGTCTTGCGCGAGGAAGACGCCGAGGGTTGCGCCCTCCAGCAGCAGCATCCAGGCGTAGAAGCTGTGGGGCCGCTCCGCGATGCGCTCGCCGGCGAGCAGCGCCGCCACCATCATGCCGGCCGCCAGAAGCACCATCGGAAGCGAGATGCCGTCCACACCCAGCGCGTAGGAGAGCCCGGAGGAGGGGGCCCACGCGTGGGAGACCGCGAGCTGCACGCCGCGTTGCGCAGGGTCGAACCGAAACCCCACCGTCAGCGCGAGCAGAAGGGTCAACAGGGAGACGACCAGCGCGAGGCCGTGCGCAACCTGACGGTCACGCCCGCCCGTCGCGGCCACCCCGAACGCGCCGGCGATCGGCGTCCACAACAGCAAGGAGAGGAGCGACATCGAAGCCTCCGCGGCTGTCGGTCAGGCGGCCTTCCGGCGGCGGCCCGCCAGGGGGTGCGCGGAGAACGCCTCGTGCTGGTCCAGGCCGCGGAGGACCATCGTGCGGCCTTCGTGCGCCAGCTCGTGCGTCAGGTCCTCCATGCGCTCCATGACGGTGTGGTCCACCAAGCTCGCCCGCGTGAAGTCGACCTCGATGTGGGTGGCGCCCGCGGCCTCGGCGGCCTGCACTTTGCCCCGCAGACCCAGGTAGTTGGAGAAGACCGCGGCGTCCTCCACCGCGATGCGCGCCGTGGTGCCGTCCAGGTCCAGGCGGACCGCCGGCCGGAAGAGCGAGCGAAGGGATGCGCCATTCTTGAGATGGATCGCCCACTTCAGCAGGATGCCCGCGCCGACCCCGAGGAGCAGGTCCGTCGCCAGGGTGACGACCAGCGTGGCCGTGAAGATCAGGAGCTGCTCGTTGCCGATCTGCAGCGTCTTCTTGAACTCCGCGGGGGAGGCCAGTCGCAGCCCCGTGAAGACCAGCATCGCGGCGAGCGCGGCCAGCGGGATGCGCTCGATGAGCGCCGGGACCGCGGCCACGAAGGCGAGCAGAAAGAGGCCGTGGAAGAAGTTCGCGAGGCGCGTCCGGGCGCCGTTGTTGATGTTCGCCGACGAGCGCACGATCTCCGAGATCATCGGCAGACCGCCCAGCATCGACGCGACGAGGTTGCCAACGCCGACGGCCAGGAGGTCCTTGTCGAGGTCGGACTTTCGCTTCCACGGGTCCAGGATGTCCACGGCCTTCGCGGAGAGCAGGGACTCGATGCTGCCCACCAGCGAGAACATCACGATGTATTTGATCGAGGTGCTGGAGAGGATCTCCGAGAAGTCGGGCAGCGTGATGGCGCCCCAGAGCGTGCCGCCGAGGCGCACGAGGTCCTTGGGGCCAACCTCGGCGTGGAGCGGCCCGAAGGACAGGCTGTGCGCGGTGTCGAGGCCGAAGGCGATGCCCATCGGAACCGCGACCAGCAACACCACGAGCGGCGCGGGCACCTTGCGGGCCGCGGCGACCGGCACCCGCGGCCACAGCACCAGCACGAGGAAGGACACCAGGCCGATCGCGGCGATGGCCGGGTTGAGCTGGGCGATGGAGTGCGGGATCTCCGCGAGCAGGTGGAGCGGCTCCTTCCCGGCCGGCTTCACGCCAAGCAGGATGTGCGCCTGCTTGCTGACGATGATGACGCCGATGGCGGCGAGCATCCCGTGCACCACCGAGGCCGGGAACATCTCGCCGAGCTTGCCGGAGCGGAGCAGGGCGAAGGCGATCTGGACAATCGCTGCGACCACCCCGACCGCGAGGGCCTTCGGGTAGCCGGCCGCGAGGTCACCGCCCCCCAGCTCGGTGACCGCGCCCAGCGCGATGACGATGAGTCCGGCGGCGGGGCCCTTGATGGTGAGCGGGGCGCTGCCGGCAAAGCTGGCGAGCACGCCTCCGACGATGGCGGTGATGACGCCGGCGAGGGGAGGGAAGCCGCTCGCCATGGAAATGCCGAGGCAGAGCGGGAGCGCGATGAGGAAGACGAGGAAGCCAGCGAGCAGATCGGCGGCCCAGGCGCGGCCGATCGCCGCGGGAGCGGCAGACGAGGGGGTCGGAGACATGGGGGACCGGGGCGCGCCGTCGGCGCGAGCGAAGGTCAGGGACGACGGAGAGCCAGGGCCCACCGCGGGTCAACGCGCCTCACCGCCCCGATGGGGGCAACTGGAGGCCGCGGCGCACGCGACACGCCGCCACGCACCCACGGCGTGGCTGGCGCTCAGGCGGCGACCGGCGGCCCTCGCTCGCTCCATCCCCGGCCCGGCGGCGGCCGGCCGCTGCCGATGCCCGCGTTGCCTGCGGAGCGCAGGTGTGGCGCCGGCACGTCCCTGGCGACCAGCGCCTGCGGCGGCGGCCGGAGGACGGACGGGACCGCGAGGGCCCGGGCTTGGGGCGAACCCTCAGTCTCGACGCGCGTCTCGGTGGATTCGCGCAGGGACTCTTCGGCCACGTCCGGCAGGCCGTTGCCCCACGGCTGCACCCACGCGGCTTGGGGTGCGCCGTCGCCGGCGGCGCGGTGCAGCGCCACCTCGAGCGGGCTGATCGCGGCCGCTTGCGTCTCGCCGTCGGTCACGACGACCGCCACCAGGGCCAGCCGGGCCCCGAGGAGGTTGCGCAAGCGGGAGGGGAGGGTTCGCATGGACTCCGGCAGCGTACTCCCCATCGGCCGCCCGCGGAGGGTCTGCACCAATTCTTTGCGGGCCGGAGGCGTGAGGGGGCCAGGTCAGCGAGAGACGGACGTGATCTGAACCACGAACTGCCCGCTTGGGAGGGACACGATGCGGGCCTCCCATCCCCAGCCGTGGCGTTGGGCGACCTCCAGGAAGGCGCGGTGCTCGTCCTCTTCCCAGTGTGGATTGCCGAAGTAGTCGTCGAAGGCGAGCACGGTCCCGGGGGCGATGAGCGGGGCCAAGGCGTCCAGCGCGTCTCGGGTGGAGGAGTGCAGGTCGCAGTCGATGTGAACGAGGCGCAGCGGGGCGGCCTGGCCTCCCACCCAGGCCGGGACGGTCGACGCGAACCACCCCGGGACCAGCGTGGCCGCGGGCCCGCGGGCCGGCTGTTGGCCCCGGGTGCTGTAGGCCCCGCGGGGCACGCCGTGCCACGCCTCCGGCAGCCCGGCGAAGCTGTCGAAGCCAACGAAGGGCGATGCGCCGGCGTCGAGGAGGATGCGCGCGGAGGCTCCGAAGCGCACGCCCAGCTCCACGACGACGCCGGGCCGGCGCGCCCGGGCGACGGCCGCGCGCAGGGTGTCCGCCGTGTGGAACAGCGCGAGCGGCCGCGGGCCGGCGAGGTGGGCCACCGCCTCGATCGCCCGGACGGCGCCGGCGGCCGCGGCAGGGAGCCCGTCCACGAGGCCCGGGATGCGCTGGACCTCGCCCCACGCGAGGGCGGCGGCCGCGGCGACCAGCCGAAGCCCGGCATGGGCGGGGGCGCGCGCGAGCGCCTCGGCGAGCAGGGGACGCAGGGTGTCCGCGTCGGCCACGGGCTGGAACGTCAGGGCGAGGTTGCGCCACACCTCCGGTTGGTCTCGGTCCTGGGCGAGCGCGCGGGCGAGCGCGCTTCGGGCCGCGCTGACGTCCCCTGTGTCGAGAAAGCAAGCGCCGAGCGTGTTCCAGGCGACGGGCGCCGGAGCGGCCGCCCGCGCCAGCGCCGGCCCCAGCACGGCGATGGCCTCCGCCGGACGGCCATCGGCGTGGAGCAACGCTGCGAGGTTGTTGGCGTCCGCCACGGTGCCCGACGCCTGCCAACACGCCGCGAGCAGGGGCTCGGCGAAGGCCAGTTCGCCGCGCTCGGCGCGCAGGCGGCCCAGCGTGCGGTG
>JBEIVK010000451.1:0-3807 GCA_040373935.1 Alphaproteobacteria bacterium | reverse complement strand
GCAGCTCCAGCTCTCGTGCGAAGCGGCGGGCGCGCCCGCGCTCCCGGCGGACGAGGGCCACGGCGGCCGCCACCATCCCCAGGGCGACGAGGAGGCCGCCGCCCACCCAAACGGCCCGGCGCTCGGACCAGCGCGGGCGCACGACGACCGGCAGCTCGGTGACGGGGCCCCGCTTTCCGGCGATGCCGATGGCGCGCAGCTCCAGGACCCAGTCACCGGGAGCGACCAGCGGGATGCTGAGGCGGCCCGGGCGCTCCGGGCCCTGCCAGGTGGCGGACGGGTCGTTTTCGGGGGCGCCGCGCGCACGCAGCCGCCACTCGACGAGGGGCGGGGCGTCCGAGGCGGTGGCCGGCACCGAGAAGAACAGCTCTAGGCGGCGCTCGGCGTTGGGTGGGGCCAAGACGGCGCCCGGATGGTCCACGCCGCCGAAGCGGACACGGTCCACCGACACCCGGGCAGGTGGCGGGGTGGCCCGGGCCGCCTCGCGGTCCACGTGCACGATGCCGGCGACGGTGGCGACGCCGAGGGTGCGGCTGTCCGGGGCGATGAGGGCCGGCTGAACCCACCCGTTGGCCTCGCCGACGTCGTAGTGAACGATGTGGGCGGCCAGCCGGCCGGGGGCGCCGGTGAGGGCCGACTCGGGGATGCTCCAGAGGCCGCGGTTGCCGAGGGCCCACAGCACGCCGTCGCCGTCGACCAGCACCCCGGAGAGGAAGCGGTCTGGCAGACCGTCCTCGGTGAAGGGCACCCGCCCGCACCGACGGCCATCCACCCAACCGAGCCCGCTGCCGTAGCTCGCCACCCACACCCGGCCGTCGGCGCCGGCGGCGAGGGCGCGCACGGCGCCGAAGCTGCACCCCGCGGAGGCCGTGAGGACGTCGCGCCGGCCGTCGGCGCCGACCCACTCGATGCCGCGGGGGCCGGCGACGTAGGTGCCCTCCGGGGTGTCGAGCAGGTGGAGGACCGCCCCGGAGGTGGCGGCGGTGAGGACTTGGGTGAAGGGGCCCTCGAGCGGGCCTTCGAGGAGGCGCCCGTCGCCGGTCCCGATCCGCAGGCGCCCCGGCGCCGGGACGTCGATCCAGGTGGGCAGCTCGCGGCTCCGCAGCCCCACCGCGATCGGCGTGAACGGGGCGCCCGGCTCGGGGCCGACCTTGCCGATGACGCCGTTGGCCCCCACATAGAACCCGCCATCGGGCGCGTGGGCGAGGGCCGACGCGAAGGCGATCGGCCGGGTGCCTTGGGCGGTTCGGACAGCGCGCTCGCCCAGGAGGCCCAAGAGCGACCCGCACGCCGCGCCCGCGAGGGGACCCGCTCCCCGCGCCAGCGGCCCGTGGCCGCTCTCGCAGCCGGCCGCCTGGGTGGACAGCACGGACCAGGGCCGCGGCGCGACCCGCACCAGGCCACCCCCGGAGGTGCCGACCCAGAGCACGCCGTTGGCGTCTTCGTGGAGGGAGCGGGGGGAATGGGTGAGCGGGATGCGCGCGACGGCTGGCACGGGGCGGCCGGGGGGCGAGGCCGCGACCGTGTCGGTGGGGCCGAGGTCGATGATGCTGTCGCGGTCTCCCAACCACAGGTGGCCCCGGCGGTCCACCAGGGGAGTGGTGACCTGGAGGGGCCCGGCGAGCGGGGCGGCGATCTCCCGGACCCCCTCGGGCGTGAACGCCAGCAGGAGGCCGGGCACCTGCACCCAGTACCGGCCGGCGGCGTCGAAGACGCCGGCGTAGTGCATGGTCGCGTCGTCGCGCCGCTGCAAGGGGACGGTGTGGTGCGTGGTGCCGGCGGCGTCGATCCAGTGGATGCCGGAGATGCCGATGACGGCCACCGTGCCGTCGGGGGAGCGGTCGACGTCCTGGGATGGCCCGTTGTGGAGCACCTGCCAGCCGCCATCGGGGCGGCGCGCCCACACCCCGGCGGTGGCCGAGATGAGCAGCGTGCCGTCCGGTTCGGCGATGATCGTCTGGACGGTGGCGGTCTTCAGAGGCTCGGGCTGCGAGATGGGGTGCGGATGGTCCCCGCGCTGCTCCCAGACCCCGCCGGCCTCCGTGCCGAAGTAGACGGTGCTCCCGTGGACGGCGACGGCGGTGACGCGCACCGCCTCCGTGGGGGTGGTCTCGTCGGTGCGAAAGGATTGCCCGTCGAAGCGCACGACGCCGGCGAAGGTGCCGAGGTGCAGAAAGCCCTGGTCGTCCGAGGCGATCGAGGTGACGGTGCTCTGTTGCAAGCCGTCCCGCCCGCCCCAGGCGCGCGTGACGAGCGCGCGCGGTGCGGCCGCGGCCAGCCCGGCCAGCGCGGCCCAGAGCAAGGCCACCCGGGCGAGCGGCCCGGCGGGGCGATCAAGCCTCGGCGACAGGCGCATCGGGCCGAAGCGCGCGCAGCTGCGGCTCGGTGACGAGGAAGCGCAGGGTGGCGGAGGTGCCGTCCGGCTGGTGGACCTCGGCGGCGAAGGCCTGGCCGACGAAGCTGCCGAGGGCGGTGGCGCGGCCGGTGGCGCGGACCTCGCCGCGAAGGCCGTCCCAGTCGAAGGAGACGGAGGAGACATCCTCAAAGAAGGCCTGAGCGGCCAGCAGCGCGAGGTCGCGCTTCTGGGCGTCGTCGAGGGGGAGCGGGCACGCGAGAAACACGAGCCCCCAACGCAGGAGGGGAGAGGCCATCGGCGGGGATCTTAACCGATGGGCGCCGGGTGCGGGCCCTTGGCAACTGTATGCACTTAGGGTATGCAAACCGTGTGCAGCGCGGTCCCGCGTGCTCCAGGGGTAGCCATGTCCGTCGCGTCTCGCAAGAAGGCCATCGTCATCGGGTCGGGGTTCGGTGGTCTCTCGATGGCCATCCGCCTCCAGTCCATGGGCTTCGACACCACCGTGGTCGAGCGCCTCGACGCGCCGGGGGGCCGCGCGTACACGCGAAAGGTGGACGGCTACACCTTCGACATGGGCCCCACGGTCATCACCGTGCCGCACTTCATCGAGGAGCTCTTCGCCCTCCGTCGTGACGCCCACGCCCTCGACGCCCCGGACTTCCCGGCCCCCGTCCTGGCCCCGGAGGCGCGGGTGCTGGAGGGCAGCAGCGCCGGGCCCGCCACGCGGGAGTACGTCGACATCATCCCGATCCTGCCGTTCTACCGCATCTACTTCGATGACGGCACCTTCTTCGACTACGACGGGGACCCGGAGCGCACCCGCGCGCAGATCGCGGCCATCCACCCGCCCGACCTCGCCGGCTACGAGCGCTTCCACACCGACGCCGAGGCCATCTTTCGCCGCGGCTTCCTGGAGCTCGGCTACACCTGCTTCCTGTCCGTCGGCCAGATGCTCCGCATCGCCCCCGAGCTCTTCCAGCTCGACGCGGTCCGGACGCTCTTCTCCTTCGCCAGCCGCTACTTCGAGAGCCCCAAGCTCCGCCAGGTGTTCTCCTTCGAGACGCTGCTCGTCGGCGGCAACCCGCTGAAGGTCCCGGCCATCTACGCGATGATCCACTTCGTCGAGAAGACCTGGGGCATCCACTATGTGAAGGGCGGCACCGGCGCCCTCGTGGCCGGCTTCGTGCGCAAGTTCGAGGACCTGGGCGGCGTCATCCGCTACCAGTCGCCGGTGGCAGAGATCCGCATCGACGCCAGCCGCGGCCGCCCGCGGGCCACCGGCGTCCTCCTGGAGGGCGGCGAGGAGCTCTCGGCCGACATCGTCGTCTCCAACGCCGATTACGCGACCACCTACCTCAAGATGGTCCCCGCCCGCCACCGCACCTGGCAGCCCGACTGGCGCGTCAAGGCCGCGCGCTACAGCATGTCGCTGGTCGTCGTGTACTTCGGGT
>JBEIVK010000343.1:0-4745 GCA_040373935.1 Alphaproteobacteria bacterium | reverse complement strand
GGCGTTGCGGGGGAAACCTTGGTTTCCCCTGCCCCATGAGCCCGAAACCCACCACCCGGCCGATCCCCCTTCCGCGCCCTACACCCCCGCGGCGCAGTGCGAACAGGCCGCCGCCTCGCCGGGGAGCACCAGCGCGCGCTGCACGGAGCCGCACGCGGGGCAGCGCTCGACGAAGCGGGCGCCGGCGCCGAGGGTGGCGCGCTGGAGGAACTCGCGCGTGGCGCGGTGGTAGACGAGGGCGGGGGCGTCGGGGCGATCGAGGAGGGCGTAGATGCGGGCCTCGGCGGAGGACGGGTCGCGGCCGAAGGCGGCGGCGAACTCGTCGGGCCGGAAGCGGTCCCGGGTGCGCAGCCACGCGAGCTCCCGGGCGGCGCGGCGGTCCTGCCAGGCAAGGAAGAGGCCGACGGAGACCAGCAGGAGCCCGAGGGCGCCAGGCAGGAGGCCGAGGACGATGCCGGGGGCGATGCCGTCGGTCCGGGCGGCGCCCTTGGCGGGGGCGAGCACCATGCCGACGCCGGCGCAGCTCATGAAGAGGCCCCACAGGAGGAGGAGGCCGCCGCAGCCCAGCAGGGGGAGCTTCACGGGGCATCCGGGGCGGGCGGGCGTCCGGGGGCGGGCAGCCGGCCGAGCAGGGCGGGCATGACGAGGAGGTCGGCCACCATGGCGGAGAGGAGGGCGAGGGCGAGGAGCCAGCCGAAGGCGCTGACGCTGGACACGGGCGCGCCCCAGAGCACGAGGAAGCCGCTGGCGAGCACGAGGCTGGTGGTGGCCATGGGGGCGCCGACGTGGGCGAGGGTGCGCCGCATGGCGAGGGGCGGGTCGTCCACGGCGAGGGCCTCGATGCGCCAGCGCCAGAGGAGCTGAACGGTGTCGTCGACGACGAGCCCGAGCACGATGGCGGCGACGGTGACGGTGGCGACGTCGAGGGGCACGCCGGCGAAGCCCATGACCCCGAGCACGAACAGGACGGGCAGGAGGTTGGAGGGCACGGCGAGGGCCGCGATGCGCGCGCTGCGGAAGGCGAGGCCGATGATGGCGAAGATGCCGAGGAAGGCCCAGGCGAAGCTCTGGAGCTGGCCGTCGACCACGGCGTCCATGATGCGGACGTAGAGCGGGAGGTAGCCGGCGGGGCGGACGGTGGCCCCGGCGAGCCCGCCGGCCCGGGCCTCGATGGCGGCGATGGAGGCGGCGAAGCCGCGGGCGCTGGCCATGGGCACGCCGAAGGTGACGCGCGCGCGCGCGCCGTCGGCGGACAAGGCGGTGAAGAGGCCCTCGCTGCCGGGATCGGAGCGCAGCACGAAGGAGAGCTGGTCGAAGGCCGCCGGGTCGGCCGGGACCTCGCCTTGGGGCAGGTCTCGCAGCACGCCGTCGAGGCGGCGCAGGCCGTCGGCGGGCGAGCGGCTCCACCGCGCCAAGCCATCGGCGGCCACGCGGTCTTGCCACGCGGCGATGGCGCCGAGCACCGCGGGGGACCACGCGCCATCGGGCGCCTCGACGACAAACTCGAGCGGGGTGTACGGCCCGAAGCGCGCCTCGATGTGGTCGCTGTCGACGCGCACCTTGTGGGAGGCCGGCAGGAAGCCGATGGAGAAGGTGTCCGCTTGGAGGCGCGAGACCCCGATGACGGACACGAGCGCGGCGAAGGCGGCGCCGATGAGCACCGGGGCCGGGCGCCGCAGGGCGACGTCGCCCAGGGCGTCGACCAACCGTTGCAGGCGGTCGGTCGGCTGGAGGGCGGGCACGCAGCGCGGGTGGCCGCCAAACCACGCGGCGCCGCAGATGCTGAGGCCGAAGGCGAACAGAAGCGAGAGGGCAGAGAGGAGGCCGAGATCGCGCAGGACCGGCATGTCCGCCGCGAGCAGGGCGAGGAAGCCGGCCGCCGTGGTGAGCGTGTTGAGCAGGCAGGGCCAGAAGACCTGCGCGACGCCCGCGCGGGCGCGGTCGGCCGGGGGCAGCGCGGGGTCCGCCGCGGCGATGGCGGAGAGCAGGTGGACGGCGTCGCTGGTGCCGATGACCAGGATGAGCGCCGGCATCACCATCGACACCATGTTCACGTCGCGGCTCAGCAGCCCCATGAGCCCGACGAGCAGGACGACGCCGGCGCCGACGATGGCGAAGGAGAGGGCGACGGCGCCGAGGCGCCGCAGGCGCAAGGCGAGCAGCGCGGTGACGGCGAGCGCGCTGCCCAGGAGCACGCCGGCCGCCCCGCGGGTGGAGGCGTCGTTGAGGCCCGCGTAGATGACGCCGATACCGGCGGTGGAGACGCGCGGCCCCCAGGGCGCGAGCGCGGCGTCGAGGCTGCGCAGCACGCCGTCGCGGCGGAGGTCGATGTCCTCCATCGCCTCCATGTGCGCGAACAGGACGGCGGTGCGGCCGTCGCCCGAGAAAAACCGGCGAAGCGTTGGATCGGCCGTGAGCGCGGGCAGCCGCGCGGCCGCGGTGTCGGCGCCGGCCGGGCCCTCGGGCAGCAGCGGGCCAATCTCGATCCCCGCCTCGGTGGCGCGCACCGACGCGAGGGTGGTGGGGCCCTCGACGCGCGCGATGCCCGGCACGGCGGCGGCGGCGGCGGCGAGGGCGTGCAGGTCTTGCAGGCCCGCCGGGCCGAGGAGGGTCCCGCCCTCCGGCGCGTCGAGCGCGATGACCACGGTCTCGTCGTTCCCGAAGTCCTCTTGGAAGCGCGCCCAGCCGGCCAGGGCGGGATCTCCCTCCAAGAACCACACCTCCACGCTGTTGTCGACGCCGACCCGCGTGGCGAGGCCGAGGGAGGCGAGCAGCGCCAGCCCGAGCGCGAGCAGCAGCGGCGTGCGGGCGCGTTGGAGCGCGGCGACGGCGACGCGGGCGGCGGCTTCGGCGGACATCCGGGCTCCGGGTCAGCGGTCCAGGGCCGCGACGGTGAACGAACCGTACACGAAGGCGCGGTCCTGCGCGTGCAGCGCCGCCGCGCGCGCGGCGTCCACCCGCACCCGGCCGGCGAAGGCGTCGGGCACCGGGCGGGGCACGAGCAGGCTCCACCACGCGAAGCGGGCGCCCGGCCGCGCGGCGCGCAGGGCGGCGGCCCACACCCGGGCGGTGTCGGCCTCGGAGAGATACTCGAAGATGTTGCTGAAGTTGAACGCGGAGAAGCGGCCGGGCGGCGCCGCCTCCAGCACGGCGCTGGCCTCGCCCTGCAGGAGGGTGAGCCGCCCCGCGGCGGCGGCCGTGGCGGCGTGGCCGGCGGCCAAGAGGTAGGGGTGCGCGCGCTCCAGGTCCGAGAAGCGGCCGGCAAGCATCCACTGGACGAAGGGGTTGTCGGCCACGGGCAGGCCGCGCAGCGCGTGGCGGGCGCGGCCGAGGAAGACGTCGCCGACGGCACCTTCGACGAAGCGGAAGTGCTCGGGGCTGCGGCCCGCGCGGGCCATCACCGGGCGGCTGAAAAAGACCCGGAAGAGCGCCCGCCAGCGCCAGTGGTCCCACTGGGCGTCGTAGACCGCCGCCTGGGCGGCGAGGTCGGGGGCGGCGAGCAGGGCGTCCACGGCGGCCTGGCCGACGACCCGGGGGAGGACCTGCGTCCGAAAGCGGGCGAGGTAAGACTCGAAGCGGCCGGCGCCCAGCAGCCCGGCGCGAAGCTGCGGCTCCAGGGCGTCGAGGTGGCTCCGGGCCCGCGGGGTCAGCGCGTCCCGCACGTAATGGTAGAACCAAAGCCGGCGCCCGAAGCCGTCGAGCCCCAGCAGGGCGCGGTAGCTGTCCAGCGGCAGGAGGCGCGGGGCGACCGCCTTCAGCTCCGCCACGGCGAGCTGGGGCCCGCTGAGATCGACCGCGACGACGCTGTCCGGGCCGTCTCCCAGTAGGGCGAGGGTGTTGTCGCCGGCGGCGGCGATGGAGAAGACGTCGTCCCCCGGCCCGACCGCGAGGGCCGCCCGCAGCAGCCGTGGGTCTTCCCAGCCCTGGGCGTAGCTCAGGCGCGTCGCGAAGACCTGGGGCGCGGCGGTGCTCATGCCGGCGGCAGGCGGGTGACGGTGCCCGCCACGGCGTCCACCCGCAGGCGGTCCCCCGTGCGGACGGTGGCGAGCAGGCCGTCCACGCCCACCACCGTCGGGATGCCGAACTCCCGCGCGACGACGGCGCTGTGGCTGAGCAAGCTCCCGCGCTCGACGACCAGCGCGGCGAGGCCGGGAAACAAGGGGACCCAGCCGGGATCGGTGCGGTAGGTGACCAGGATGCGGCCGTGCAGCGGCGGGGCGGCCTCCGGGTCCGCCACCACGACGGCCTCGGCCTCGACGAGCCCCGGGCATGCGCCGATGCCCTGCAGCACGCCATCGGCGCGCGGCGCGGTGGCCGGGCGGGCGGGCAGGAAGCGGTTGTGCGCGTGCACCGCGCCCCAGGTGTAAAAGCGCGTCGGCGGCTCGGGGTGCGCGGCGTCGCGGGCGCCCTGGGCGCGGCGCACCGCGGCGAGCCCGCGCAGGTCGGTGCAGGGGGTGGTGCCGCGGACCCAGCCCCACGCCTCATCCACCGTGAGCCACCAGACGTCGTCGGCGCGGCCCAGCGCGCCGGCCTCGGCCATGCGCTGGCCCAAGGTGGCGAAGAGGTCTCGCACCAACCCGAAGACCCGCGTGCGGAAGAAGCGAAGGTTCTCCCTGTCCTTGACGCGGGTGCGGGCGAAGCGCAGCACCGCCCCGAAGGCCACGGCGCGCAGGCCCGACAGGCCCTCCCGGACGGTGCCCTCGGCGGCCGCGCGCAGGCTGGCCTCGGCCGCGCCCAAGGCCTCG
>JBEIVK010000123.1:0-8910 GCA_040373935.1 Alphaproteobacteria bacterium | reverse complement strand
GTCGATCGATGTGCTCCAGCCGGTGGCTGCGGCAAAAGGGAAATTGCTGAGGCGATAGCCAGCGGCACAGCTCGGCCGGAGGCAAGACCGAGAGTGGCTGCTCCTCGGCAAAGGCGCGAAAGCTCTGGCTCCAGACGACGCTCATATCGGGGTCCGAGGTGATGTTGTACACGCGACGACGCGTTCTGCTTCCGTCGACGCTCACGGGTGGTGAGCATGTGACTGGCGTCGCGGTCAGATCGGCGATGGAGAGCTTTGCCATCGTGTGAACTCGCGGAAATCGTGCCCAAGACGGCGCCAACTTGACGATTCTTTCAGGCATATTCGAGGTTCATTCTCTTAGAAAAGGGTAGACGAAACTAGGCCATGCGAGTCTAGGCCACGCGAGTCTAGGATGAGGCATCGGATGAGGTTGTACAGTTGCGAGTTTGTACCGGTAATCGTGTAATCGTTGTTGTGTCAGGCGTTCACACCGTCACCGCGAACGCGCCCTGAGGTGTGCACCAAGGGCGAGTACGCGTCAACGCGGCCATCGTCAACGACGGCCCTCGTGCTCCTCGTCCGCGCGAAGCTCCGCGGCGAGCAGTTCGAGCTCAATCGTGTGCCGGCGTCGGAGCGCCGCGACGGCGCTCGCCATGCGCGCCGGGCTGGGCGAGTCGGTCTCCGACACTCCGGAGAGGCTGTCAAAGAGGACGCCAGAGATCTCGAGTGGCGCAAACGAGGGCGGTGGCGTGGGTGGGCAGGGAGGCGGTCCCGGGAGCAGCGTCGTCGGCGGCGGCACGGCGGACACGCTCACGCGCAACGGCATCACGAGCGGCGAGCCGAGGGGCGTCGTGCAGCCGTGAGGCAGCGGTGGCGGCTCCGGTGGGTGCATCACCGGCGACGTGTGCAGTGATTCATGCCTTGAGCCTCGCTGCGACGCGCGCTCCGACGCGAGACGCGAGCCGAGCATCGACGCGAGCTGTGAGGCGGTGGTATCTTGAGAGCCAATCTCAGAGATGTGGCTTGAGTCTCCTCCAAAGAGTGGTGACGGCGAGGCGGCGCCAGATGTTGCCCACGGTGCTGCCCCGGCGGGTCACCACCATTCGCCACCAGTTGCGCGACTGGGCGACGATCATCGCAGTGACGGCCGCCGGCGCCGCGCCCCGACGAGCAGGGCGCCGAGCGCGGCTGTGAGCGCGCCCGCCGCCCCACCGCCGCCGCAGCCACAGCCGAGGCCGCCCGGCCCGAGATCCTCCGCCGTCACGGTGAAGGACACCACCGCCGGGGACGGGTCCTCGTTCAGCCAGGCGTCGCGGGCCTTCACCTGCACCGTGTGTTCGCCCTCCCAGAGGTTGTCGAGCGTGACCTCGGCGTCCGCCGTCCAGGAGGACCACCCTGCGTCATCCACGTTCCAGGCGTAGGTGAGCGCCCCCGCGCGGTCGTCCGTGCCCGACCAGCCCACCGTCGCCCGCGCGCCGCTGCGGTCGCGCAGCGTGGCCGACGTGTCGGGGGGCGACGGGTCCACCGCCGGATCGTCCGCCGCGTAGAGCCGCAGGTAGACCTCGGCCCCGCCGTCCACGGCGGCGGTGCGCTCGGCCCGGGCGACCAGCCCATCGGTGCGCGCGACGGCGTCCAGCACCGGGATCGCGCCCACCGCGCCCGTCATGGCGGAGCCGAGCCACGCCCGCACCGCCGCCCGCAGCGCGCCGTCCGTGCCGGGCAGCGCGTGGTCCACCCGCAGCGAGAGGACGTCCACCGTGACGTCGGTGGGCCGCACGACCAGGGCGCCGATCGACGGGTCCGGCGCGAGGCTGGCCGACGCCCGCAGCGCGAGAGTGGCGTCCACCAGGGTGACGTCCTCGCCGTCCAGCCGCCCGGTGACCTGGACGCGCTGGGCGTCGAGGCCCAGGGACAGGCCCGTGGCGTCGGCCCGCAGCACCGGCGGCGCCTCCACGCTCGCGAGCACCGAGATGCCGACCACCTGCGGATCCACGAGGCGCGCGAGCTTCTCGGCGAGGCGCGTCGCCTCCTCGGGCCGATAGCAGAAGGCGCCGGCCTTCCAGGCGGCGAACAGGAGATCGTTCAGGGCCGCTTCGGTGAGGCCCAGGCCGAGGTGCTCGCCCGCTTGCCCGGCGAGGGGCAGGGCCGGGGCGCGGCCGCCCGCCGAGGCCCCGCCCGCCGGCACCGGGCAGGCCGGGTCGCCCACGTACTCCAGGGACGTGTCGAGCCCGATGGCCAGCGTGCCGCCGCGGGCCGAGGCGTCCACGAGGCTCACCTGCACGGCGTAGCCGTCGATCGTGTCGTCGTAGAGCGGGCCGGCCACCGCCGCGGCCAGCGCCGGGGGCAGCGCCTCGCTGAGCGCCGCGGCGATCTCGGCCCAGAGCAAGTCTTCCACGAAGAACAAGACCAGGTCGTCTGGCACCCAGTCGAAGTCGGTGTCGAGATCACCAGTCAGAACCGGATCTTCTGCCAATGTGAACGCGAGCCCGCCGTCCGGGCCCCGCACAGGCTCCAGCGCGAGGCCGAGCCGGGCGCCCGTCACCCGCGCGTAGACCAGCGTGCCGTCGAACTCCGGGCAGGCGTCGAAGTAGTCCGCGTCCACCCCGTAGACGCCCATCTGCTCGCCGTAGACCTCGCCCAGCGCGACATCGACCCCCAGCACGCCGTCCTCGGCGACGATGCCCACCGTGTCCACCGGCACCGCGAGGTTGAAGTCCGTCACGCCCACGCGGTCCCAGCAGGAGACCGCGTCCCCCACATCCGCAAGGTACCAGCTTGGATCTGCCGCTTCGGCCGCCGCCGCCCCGACCTCCAGCCCCGGCGGGAACACGGCCACCTGCAAATCGCCCGTCACCGCGAGCGCCGGCCCGACGGCCAGCCACACCCAAGTCCCGACCATGCTCCACCCCGCCCGCCGCCCCGCTAATCCGCGGCCGCCGCCGCGTCCCCTGCGCGCACCACCACCGCCCGCACCCGAAAGCCGTCCGGCACGGCGTAGCGGCTCCGCCCGCGCAGCACCCAGCCCGGCGGCGGCGCCCAGGACGGCTCATCCCCCAGCAGGACGACCGCCTGGCCCCCCGGCCGCAGCAAGCGCGCCGCGTCCTCGAGGAAGGCCGGCGGCGGCTTGTAGGCCCGCGAGATCACCCCGTCGTAGGCGCCGTCTGCCAGCTCTTCCGTGCGGCAGCGCCGCACCTGCGCGCCCACCAGGCCGGCCGCGGCGACCACCTTCTCCAGAAACAACGCGCGCTTCTCGCGGCTCTCCACCAGCTCGACCGCCGCCGCCGGGTGAAAAGCCGCCAGGGCGACCCCCGGGAAGCCGGCCCCGCTGCCCAGGTCTGCCCAGCGGCCGGCGACCGCGAGGCCCGAGACGGCGCCGACGGCGTCCGCGAAGTGCGGCTCCAGCGGCCCGGGGCCCACGAGATCCATGGCGGCGCGCCAGCGCGCCAGCAGGGTGCGGTGGGCGTCGAGGGCGGCGGACGGGTCGCTCATGGGGCGGGCTCCTGGGCGGCTGCAGACAAACGGGCCAGCGCGACCGCCAGCACGTCAATGGCGGCGGGGGTGACCCCCGGCAGGCGGGCGGCGGCCCCGAGGGTGGCCGGGCGGGCGGCGCGCAGGCGATCCTGCGCCTCCCGGGAGAGGCCGGGCAAATCCCACCCAAAATCTGCGGGCAAGCGCCAACCCTCCAGGTGGCGCGCGTGGCGCGCGCGCGCGGCCTCGCGCTTGAGGTAGCCGGCGTACTTGACCTCGGTCTCGACCTGCGCGGCGGCAGCCAGGCCCAGGGACGGCGCGCCCGCCAGCGCAGCGGCGAGCACCGCCCAGTCCACCTCCGGGCGCCGCAGCAAGGCCGCCGCCGTCGTGGGCTCGCCGGGCAGGTGGACGCCGGCGGCGGCGCAGCGGGCCACCGTGTCGGCGTCGGGCACCACCCGCGCCGCCTCCACCCAGGCGAGGCCGCGGGCGATCTCCGCCTCGCGGGCCTCAAAAGCCGCCCAGTCGGCGTCGGCGAGCAGGCCGAGGGCCCGCGCCCGCGGCATCAGCCGGCGGTCCGCGTTGTCTTCGCGGAGCAGGAGGCGGTGCTCGGCCCGGCTCGGCAGCATGCGGTAGGGCTCGCCGCCGACGCCGCGGGTGATGAGATCATCGACCAGCACGCCGATCATCGCCTCGTCGCGCCCGAAGACCACCGGGGCATCGCCGGCGGCGGCGAGGCCGGCGACGAGGCCCTGGGCCGCCGCCTCCTCGTAGCCGCTGGTCCCGTTGATCTGCCCGGCGAAGAAGAGGCCGGGCACCTCGCGGCTCTCCAAGCCGGGGCCGAGGCCGCGCGGGTCGATGTGGTCGTACTCGACGGCGTAGCCGTACTGGAGCACCCGCGCCGCGGCGAGCCCGGGGATGGAGCGCAGCACGGCATCCTGGACCTCGCGGGGCAGGCTCGTCGAGATGCCGTTCAGGTAGACCCGGTCGTCGGACAGGCTCTCGTGCTCCAGGAAAATGCGGTGGGCCTCCCGATCCGCGAAGCGGGTGACCTTGTCCTCGACCGACGGGCAATAGCGCGGGCCAGCGCCCGTGATGGCGCCGGTCCACAGCGGGCTGCGATGTAGGTTGGCCCGAATGATGTCGTGGGTCTCCGGCGTCGTCTCGGTGAGCCAGCACAGGCGCCGCGGCAAGGGCGGCGGCGGCGGGCGGTGCGAGAAGGCGGCCGCCGGGTCGTCGTCGTCCTGGCGCGTGAGGCGCGCCCAGTCCACGCTGCCCGCCGCGACCCGGGGCGGCGTGCCCGTCTTGAGCCGCCCCAGCGGAAAACCGAGCGCCTCCAACGCCGCCGACAATCCGACGGCCGGCGCCTCCCCCCGGCGCCCGCCCGCCTCCTGCCGCGCGCCCTCGTGCAGCACCCCGCGCAGAAAGGTGCCCGTGGTGAGCACCACCGCGTCGGCCGCCAGGACGCCGCCCCCCGCCAGCTCCAGCCCGACCACCCGCCCGCCGGCGCAGCGCAGCCCGACCGCCTCCCCGGCGACGACGTCCACACCGCCGTTCTCGGCGAGCAGCCGCGCGGCCGCGGCCGGGTACAGGCGCGTATCCACCTGGGCGCGCGTGGCCT
The DNA here is from genome assembly GCA_040373935.1 of Alphaproteobacteria bacterium. GTDB lineage: Bacteria > Myxococcota_A > UBA796 > UBA796 > UBA2385 > JBEIVK01. Next base: position 3,842 of record JBEIVK010000123.1, on the reverse strand, counting down.
GCACCGCGAGGCCCTTGCGCGTGTTCAGGCGCCGCACCTGCAAGGCCGACGCATCGGCCGCCCGCGCCATGATGCCGCCCAGCGCGTCGATCTCCCGAACGAGCTGCCCCTTGGCCAGCCCGCCCACCGCCGGGTTGCAGGACAGCCGCCCGAGCGCCGCCGGATCCGCGGTAACGAGGCGCACCGCCGCCCCGCGCCGGGCCGCCGCCGCCGCGGCCTCGAGCCCCGCATGCCCGCCCCCGACGACCACCACCCGTTTGTGCGCTGCCACCGCCCGCTCGCCCCTCGCGGGATGTCGCCCATTCGCCACGGGACCGCCCCGCCGCCGCCCCGACCCGCGCCGTCCGCCCGGTTACTCTCCGGAGCCGGAGTTGTCCATGCGCCCCCTCCTCCCGGCATCGCTCGTCGCCAACGCCATCCTCGCGGGTTGTGCCTACGACTCGCAGATCAAGGTCGTGAACGATCCCCCCGAGGTCGCCTTCCTCCAGCCCGGCGACGGCGACACCTTCGATCCGCTGGCGCCCGTCCCCTTCTGCCTGCGCGTGTCCGACGAGGACGACTGGGAGGGCGTGGACATCGTCGTCACCAGCGATGTGGACGGCGTGCTGCTCGACGACGCCTCCGTGCTCACGGCGTGCGCGGGCGGCGGGCGCGGCTTCGAGGTGCCCCTGAGCGACGCGCCCCAGCGCATCCTCGCCACCGCCACGGACGCCCGCGGCAAGGCGGGCCAGGCCACGCTCACCCTGACGCCGCTGGTCGACACGCCGCCCGCGTGCGCCTGGGTCGCCCCCGCCGCGGGCGGCAGCGACTTCTCCACCACCGTGCTGGACTTCGAGGCCACCGTCGAGGACGCCGAGACGCCCGCCGCAGCGCTCGCCGTCCAGGTCGAGAGTGACATCGACGGCGTGCTTTTCACCGGCAACCCCGACGCCGACGGCACCGTCGCCTTCTCCGCCGCGCTCTCGGCCGACAGCGCGGGCGCCGTCCTCCACAACCTGCTGCTGAGCGTGGTGGACGCCCGCGGCAACTCCGACACCTGCGCCCTCGCGCGCACGGCCGACCCCTGCCTCGACGCCGACGGCGACACCGTCACCACCTGCGACGGCGACTGCGACGACGCCGACCCGGCGGCCTTCCCCGGCGGCACCGAGGCGCCCGACGGCGCAGACAACGACTGCGACGGCACCATCGACGAAGGCACCGGCCTCTACGACGACGACGGCGATGGCTGGACGGAGCTGGACGGCGACTGCGACGACGCCGACGCCGGCGCCTACCCCGGCGCGACGGAGTCCTGGTACGACGGCGTGGACTCCGACTGCGACGGCCTGTCCGACGACGACGCCGACTTCGACGGCGTGGACGCGGAGGCCAGCGGCGGCCTGGACTGCGACGACACCGACGCCACCGTCCGTCCGGGCGCCGCCGACACCTGGTACGACGGCGTGGACTCCGATTGCGCCGGCAACTCGGACTTCGACCGCGACGGCGACGCCTGGGACAGCGACGCCCACGGCGGCCTGGACTGCAACGACGGCAGCTCCGCCATCCGCCCCGGCGCCACCGAGGTCTGGTACGACGGCACCGACCAGGACTGCTCCGGCGGCTCCGACAACGACGCCGACGGCGACTCCTTCGACGCCACGGCCCGCGGCGGCACCGACTGCGACGACACCCGCGCCGCCGTGTACCCCGGCGCCGCCGAGACCTGGTACGACGGCCTGGACTCCAACTGCGACGGCGCGAACGACGACGACGCCGACGGCGACACCTTCACCGCCGCCGCGCGGGGCGGCTCGGACTGCGACGACACCCGCGCCACGGTCAACCCCGGCGCCGCCGAGGTCTGGTACGACGGCCTGGACCAGGACTGCTCCGGCGGCTCCGACTACGATCGCGACGGCGACACCGCCGACGCCAGCGCCTACGGCGGGGCCGACTGCAACGACGCCGTCGCCGCCATCCGCCCGGGCGCCACCGAGGTCTGGTACGACGGCATCGACCAGGACTGCTCCGGCACCTCCGACTACGACGCCGACGCCGACACCTACGCCGCCTCCGCCTACGGCGGCGCCGACTGTGACGACACCCGCGCCACCGTGTACCCCGGCGCGCCCGACGCCTGGTACGACGGCATCGACCAGGACTGCTCCGGCACCTCCGACTACGACGCCGACGCCGACGGCGCCCTCGCCGCGGCCTACGGCGGGGCCGACTGCGACGACGCCGATCCGTCGCGCCGCCCCGGCGCCGCCGAGATCTGGTACGACGGCATCGACCAAGACTGCTCCGGCACCTCCGACTACGACGCCGACGGCGACACCGTGCTCGCCAGCGCCCACGGCGGCACCGACTGCGACGACACCCGCGCCAGCGTGCGCCCCGGCGCCGCCGAGGTCTGGTACGACGGCATCGACCAGGACTGCTCGGGCGGCTCCGACTACGACGCCGACGCCGACGCCTTCGAGCGCTTCCCGTACGGCCTCGACTGCAACGACGCCGCGGCGGCCATCCGCCCGGGTGCCGCCGAGGTCTGGTACGACGGCGTGGACCAGGACTGCTCCAGCGGCTCCGACTACGACGCCGACGCCGACGGCGACGACGCCGAGGCCCACGGCGGCACCGACTGCGACGACGCCCGCCCCTCCGTCTTCCTCGGCGCCACCGAGTCCCGCGACGGCCTCGACAACGACTGCGACGACACCTGCGACGAAGGCCTGCTCGTGGCGGGCGACCTCGTCATCTCCGAGATCATGGTCAACCCCTCCGTCGCGACCGACCCGGCCGGCGAGTGGGTCGAGGTCTACAACCCCACCACCACCGACATCGCCCTCTGCAACGGCTGGACCCTCGCCGACAACACCTCCGGCGACCGCCCGGTGGACCCCTCCTACGGCGTCGTCGTGCCCGCCGGCGGATACGCCACCCTCGCCTACGAGGCAGACCCGACCTTCAACGGCGGCCTCAACATGGACGGCGAGTACGCCTCCACCCTCGCGCTGTCCAACTCGGGCGACGTGCTGAACCTCAAGTTCGGCGGCCTGCTCATCGACTCCGTCACCTACACCTCCGGCTGGCCCCAGTCCGCCGGCACGTCGATGCACCTCAAGGCCAGCCAGCGCACCGCCACCGCCAACAACAGCTCGGCCAACTGGTGCTTCTCCACCAGCACCGCGGCCAACGGCGAGCGCGCCACCCCCGGCGCGCCCGAGCCCGGCTGCCCCTGACCGGCCACCCAGCCACCCGGTTCTTCATTCGGGGACAGGGGAAACCAAGGTTTCCCCCGTAACGCCCCCTTCCTCTCCCGCCGCCGGCCCCGGCCCCGGCGCTCGCCCGAGCCCCGCGTGACCCCCACGCCGCTGCGCCTCTCCCCCGGCGACGACCTGACGGCCGCGCTGCCCGCCCTCGCCGCCCACCGGCCCGTGGACGTCGAGGGTCTCGGCGTGCTCGCCGTTCGCGGGCGGGCCGGCCCCGGCGGGGCGCCTGGGGCGGTCGTCTGGCTGGCGCCCGCGCCCGCCTTCACCGCTGCCGTCAACGGCGGCCCGTCGCCCGCCCATCCGCTGCTCGCCGCGTGGGCCCAGAGCCTCCGGGCCGGCGGGCCCGCCGTGTTGCCCGGGCTGGGGACGCTATCGGCTGCCCCTGCCCGCGGCGCGCCCGCCACGCCCGGCGCCACGGAGGTCCGGGTCCCCACCTTCCGCCCCGACGCCGCGCTGCAGGCCCTCGTCGGGGCGGCCCCGCGCTGAGGGTGGGCGCAGTCCGCGCGGCCCCACCGCCGGCCGGGCGCCGGTGGTCCTCCTGGCCGACCGCCCACACGCCGTCCGGCGCCACGGCGATGGCCCGCG
>JBEIVK010000188.1:0-6833 GCA_040373935.1 Alphaproteobacteria bacterium | reverse complement strand
TGCCCAGCAACCAAAGTCCCAAGAGGCGCGACGCGATCTGCATGGTCTTCCCCGTTGCGCCCAGTATGGCATGGGCCCTCGGGGCCGGCAAGCCAGGGTTGTGCAAGCCCGCGAACGGGTTAGTTGCCAGTGTGTCGCATTGGCGATCTCCTCGCGTCTCATCTGGAGCCCTCATGTCCTGCGTCGCCCGGTTCGCTGTCCTCGCCCTCACCGCTGCCTGCGCCGCCAAAGAAGAAGACCCGGCAGAACACGCCTGCGAGGCGGTGGAGGCCGGCGGCATCGCGGTCGACGCCGCCGAGGGCCCGGCCGATGCGCCCGCCATCGAGATCGGCGAGGAGGGCTACGTGGTCACGCTGGCGGCGTCCGGCACCGGCTACGTGCACGTCGACGTCGACGAGGCGACGGACGCCCTGCTCTTCCTCGACACGGCCGACGTTCTCACGGCCATCGCCCACGACGGGGCCGAGGAAGCCCTGCCCACGCCCTCGCCCAACGAGTTCTGCGGGGATGCCCTGCCCGAGCACTTCGATCTCGCGCTGGAGCCGGGGGAGTGGACCTTCACCCTCGGGCCGAGCGCGGTCACCGAGGTCTGGCTGCTCCTCATCCCCGCGGATGGCCACGGGCACGGCGGCGAAGGCGACGACCACGCGCACGACTGAAGCGGGACGCGCGGTGGCCCCCGGAGGGGCTGGGCCGGCTGGCGGGGCCGGCTCCTCTGCGTGCAGTCCCCGCACCGCGGCGCCGGAACCGCGGCGCAAAAACGAAGGCACCCCGCCGGGTGAGGGCGGGGTGCCAAGGTGGCGCGGCCAGGAGGAGTCGAACCCCCAACCTTCGGATCCGTAGTCCGACGCTCTATCCAGTTGAGCTATGGCCGCGTGATGTAAGACGAGGAGATGGCGGAGACGGAGGGATTCGAACCCTCGGTGGCGCTTTTGGCACCACACACGATTAGCAATCGTGCACCTTCGGCCACTCGGTCACGTCTCCAAGATGTAAAGACCGGGTGCGAAGGGTACAGAGTGGATGGAGGAGGCGGTGAGATTCGAACTCACGGACCCGGTAAAGGGTCGGCGGTTTTCAAGACCGCTGCCTTCAACCACTCGGCCACGCCTCCGCGGCGAGGTGGCCCACACCTATTCGGGGGGCGCGATTCGCGCAAGCCCCCCCATCCACGGACGCAGCGCTTCGGGGATGATCACGCTTCCGTCTGCCTGCTGGTGGTTGTCCAGCAGCGCGATCACCGTCCGCCCCACCGCGAGGCCGCTGCCGTTGACCGTGTGCATCGCCTGCGGCTTGCCGCCGGCCGGCCGGTAGCGCGCGTTCATGCGGCGGCCCTGGAAGTCGGTGAACCACGAGCAGGAGCTGATCTCCCGGTAGGTGCCCTGGGAGGGCAGCCACACCTCGAGGTCGTAGGTGATCGCCGAGGAGAAGCCGGTGTCGCCGCTGCAGAGCAGCACGCGCCGATACGGCAGCTCCAGCGCCTCCAGCAGCTCCTCGGCGTGCCGGGTGAGCGCCTCGTGCGCGGCCTCTCCCTGCTCGGCGCTCGTGAGCTGCACGAGCTCGACCTTGTGAAACTGGTGCTGCCGCATCAGCCCGCGCACATCCCGCCCGTGGCTGCCGGCTTCGGCGCGGAAGCAGGGCGTGAACGCGCAGTAGCGGAGCGGCAGCGCCGCTTCGTCCACGATTTCGTCGGCGTGGAGGTTGGTGACGGGCACCTCCGCCGTCGGGATGAGGTAGGCGTCCTGGCCGTTCAGCTCGCCCGACAAGCGGAACAGATCCGCCTCGAACTTGGGGAGCTGCCCGGTCCCCTGCATCGTCTTGCGGCTCACGATGTACGGCACCAGCATCTCGGTGTAGCCGTGCACCGTGGACGCCCGGTCCAAGAAGAAGTTGACCAGCGCGCGCTCCAGACGCGCCCCCGCGCCCCGCGCCACGGGGAAGCGCGCCCCCGACAGCTTGGCGGCCCGCTCGAAGTCGAAGATGCCGAGCCGCTCACCGAGCGAGACGTGGTCTTGGGCGGGGAAGGGCTTGGCCGCGGCGTCGCCCCACGTGTGCACCACGCGGTTGTCCGCCTCGGAGGCGCCCGTCGGCACGCGCGCGTGCAGGCGGTTGGGCAAGCGGAGGAGGAGGTCGTCCTCCTCGGCCTCCAGGGCCTTGCGCTCGTCTTCGAGGGCGTCGAGGGCGGCGCCCAGCCCGCGCACCTCGTCCTTGATGGCCTCTGCCTCGGCCGCCTTGCCGGCCTTCATCAGCCCGCCGACCTCCTTGGACAGCGCGTTGCGCCGGGCCCGTGCGTCGTCGGTGCGGGTTTGGACGTCGCGGCGGCGCTGGTTCGTGGCGAGCAAGCGCTCGAAGGTGGCGAGGAGCTCGGCCGCGTTGCTGCGGCGGGCGAGATCGGTGCGGGCGGCGTCGGGGTCGCGGATCAGGGCGTGGCGGTCGAGCACGGAGGCTCCCGGGGTCGCGGGGGGCGGCCCGCTTATCCGGGCCCCGGCCCGCCGTCCGCCGGCGGCGCCGCGAAGCGCTCCCACCAGGCCCGAAAGGCGGTGGCCGTCGCGTCGCGCAGGGCGGAGAGCTGCGGCGGCGCGGCGGCGTGGTCCACCACGCGCGTCACGAGGGTGCTGTCCATGCCGCAGGGGTGAATGCGGCGGTAGGCGTCGAGCGCCGGGTCCAGGTTGACCGAGAAGCCGTGCCAGGTGACCCAGCGCCGCACGGCCACGCCGAGGGCGCAGATCTTCTGCCCGCCCACCCAGACGCCGGTGTTGCGCGGGTCTCGCGCGCCCGCGATGCCGTAGCCGGCGAGCAGCCCGATGAGCATGTCCTCCAAGCCGCGCAGGTAGCCGTGGATGTCCTGGCGGTGGGGCGGCAGGGCGACGATGGGGTAGCCCACGAGCTGCCCGGGGCCGTGGTACGTGACGTTTCCTCCGCGCTCCACGGGGATGACGGGGATGTCGCCCGGGTCCAACACGCTGTCGGCTGCGCCGCGCTGCCGCCCCACCGTGAACACGGGCTCGTGCTCCAGCAGCAGGAGGCTGTCCGGCTCGTCCCCGGCGAGCCGCTGCTCCAGCCGCTCCACCATGCGCGCGTGCGCCTCCGGGTAGGGCAGGCGGCCGAGCCAGTCGATGCGAAGCGGGGCGGTCATGGCGGGGGCCTATCCGGGCCGGCCGGCCCCGTCCGGGGGCCGCTCAGTCGCTCACGGCGAGGCGCGGGGTCCCCGCGGCGAGGTCGGCGGCGAGGGCCTTCTCTCGCACCACCGCCGCGCGGTAGAGCTCGGGCCAGGCCGCCGCGCCGGCCTTCAGCGAGCGCCCGGGCAGCGTCGCGGGCAGGCTGTATTCGTCGAGGGCGGCCCGCAGCTCGCTGTAGCGCGTGTGCGTCTCGGCGATGACCGCCAAGACCGCGTTTTGGTGGCTGTCCATCGCCGTGGAGCCTTCCGACACGGGGCCGTCGGCCATCAGCCGGGCCACGAGCGCGTCCGCTCCGCGGGCACGGTGCCAGAGGGCGTCCACCCGCCGGATGGGCGATTCGGCGGCTCCCGCCAAGGCCTTGGCGGCGCGGCGGTCCAGCGCGTCCAGGCGCGCGCGGGCCGTCGCCCCATCCTGCGCGATGAGAACGGCATCCAGCGCGACATCGTAGCGGTGCAGCCGCCGGGCGGCCCGCTCCTCGGCCGTGCGGAGGGCGCTCGCGACGGCCGACGCGCCGTCCACTCCGCCCTGGGTGGCGATCACGGCCCAGCCGAAGCCCTCTTGGAACCCGCCGGTGCGGAGGAGGTCCTCGGCGCGCATCATGGCGGCGGCGGCGCTGCCTTCGCGGGCGAGGATCTCCAGGATGTATCGGCGCTCCTCGATGGGGAGCTGCTGCGCGTCGGCCAGCGCGAGGGCCGGGTCTGGCCCCGCGTCGCTCGTGAGGAGCGGGAGGCCGTTGGCCGGCGCCTGGGTGGGCGTGGTGGCGCGCGGGGGTTTGGCGTGGGCGATGGTGTGGCCGGGGGCGTAGCGGTCGCGCAGGCGCTCGAGCCCCGAGAAGTCCAGGCTGCGCACGCGGGGATTGGCCAGCGTGAGGCCGAGCGCGATGGCGTCCACCGCCACTTGCGGGTGCATTCCCGGGAACAGCGCGCCCCACGTCAAGGTGGCGGGAACCTCCGTCATCGCCGCCCCGCCGAGCGGCGTGCTCACGGGGAGGGAGGCGGCGTCGAAGCGCAGCGTGCCCATCACCGCGCCGTCGATCAGCACGTCGGCTTCGATGACGGTGCCGGCCGCGAGGAGATGCACCGCCTGACGCTCCGCCCCCGGCGCCTTGCTGATCGGGAAGACCTGACCCCCGAACCGGGCCGTCATGCCCGGGGTGGCCTGCAGGCCGACCTTCACGACCGGGCGGCCCTTCTCCATGCCCGCCGTCCAGTCGATGCGGAGGTTTGCGAGGTCCACGCCATCCTGGCCCGCGGGCACGGGCACCGCGCCGGTCTCCAGGCGGCCCGACGCCGCCGTATCGGCGAAGGTGGAGGCCACGGCCGGACGCGGCACGCACAGCAGCGCCGATGCGCCGCCGAGGGCGAGGGCGAGGAGGGCGCGAGAGGCGAACGACATGGGCGCTCCGAGACTGCCCCCCCTTGACGGATCGGGCGACCCCTGACTCAAGGATTTGGTGAGCGCAGGCGCGCCTCCAGGGCGTCACCCAGCTCCACGGTTCGCGAATAGGCGGCGTCGACCGCCTCAGTGACCGTCGCGCCGAACTGCCCGCGCTTCAGCACTTGCAGCGCGCGGCTGGTGGTGCCGCCCGGGCTCGTCACCTCGTCGATCAGCTGTGCGACGTGCACCTCGCCGTCGCGGCCCGCCGCGCGGATCAGCTCGGCCGTGCCGATCACGGTCGCCAGGACGGTGTCGTGGGCGACCCCGCGGCTCTCTCCGACGTAGACGGCGGCCTCGAACATCGCCTGCACGAAGGCGGCGACGATCGCGGGGCCGGAGCCCGACACCGCCGTCGCGCGGTCGACGTGGCTCTCGTCGTCGACGAAGACCTCGTCTCCCATCGTCCGCAGGATGGTGCGCACGCGGTCCCGGTCCAACGCAGAGGCCTCGGCGGGCGCGCTCCACACGGTCATGCCCTTGCGGATGCGGCAGGGCAGGTTGGGCATGCAGCGAACCACCCGGCCGTGGCCGAGGCTCGCCTGGAGCACGGACTGGCGCGCGCCGGCCACGATGCTCAACACCAGGGTGTCCGCCGAGAGGACTCCGCGCAGCTCGTGGAGCACCTCTGCGAGGTTCTGCGGCTTCACCGCCAACACCACCACATCGGCCGACCGGGCGCAGGCCGCGTTGTCGGGGGCGACCCGCACGCCCAATCGCTCCTCCAGGGCCGCCGTGCGCGCGGCGGAGCGGTCGCTCACGACGATCTGCACCGGCGCCACGATGCCCTCGTCCAACAGGCCGGTGATCATCACCTCGGCCATCACACCTGCGCCCACGAACCCCAGGGTCATGTCCACCGCCGCCTCCAGCCGCCCCCGTGAACCCGGGTGCGGGCGTCGCCGCCTAACCCCGCCGGCGCCGCAGCCCCACGAGGCCCAGCGCGAGCAGCCCGAGGGCCCCCGCCGGCGCCCCACCCGCCGCCGAACAGCCACCGAGCAGGCCGCCTTTCTCATCCTCGGCGTCGGCGGTGTTGCGGTCTGCCGGCGCCCCGGTGTCGCCCTCGCCGGCGGCCTCGACGGGCGCGGCGGACCACGTGTAGGCGTAGGTGTCGGCGTTCGTCCAGCGGTACGAGTAGCCCTGGGCGTCCGCGTCCATCGGCGACACCGCCAGCGTGACCGGGGTGCTGCCGTCCATCACGATGCGGGCGGTACCGAGGCCATTCTCGTCGAAGACGAGCGGCACCACCTCGTCGCGGGACTGGTTGCCCCGCACGAGCACGCCGTACCAGACCGGCCCCTCGACGCCCTGCACCGTGACCTCGATCTCGGTCCCGGCCGGGACGCTCTCTTCGTCGAAGCGAATGAAGTTGGCGCCCAGGCTCTGCGGGGTGCTGCGGCCGTCGTCTCCGCCCTCGGCGGGAAGGGACGTCACGGTGTCGAGCAGCGGGGTGCGCGGGAAGGACGCGCGCTGCTCGAAGTCCATCACGGACAGGGCGGCGAGGAAGCCGGTCCACACCTCGTCCCAATCGAGGCCCAGGTCGGCGATGACGTCGGGCATCCAGTAGTCGTAGCCGCGCGTCTCGAAGGCCTCCGTCCGGGCCTCCTTCCAGGTGTCGAGGACGGTGTCGTGGCCGCCGTGGTTCCAATCCAGGTAGAACGCAAAGATCGCCATCGCGTAGGTGTGGTAGAACAGCCACTGGTCGTTGCTGTTGCCTGCCGAGGCGTTGAGGCCGACCTCCGGCATCTCCCCGTAGGCCCACACGTAGTTGGACCAGTCATTGGACGAGGGGTACACGTACTCCTCCATCCAGGTGGCGGTGGCCTCCCACCACCAGAACTCGTGGGCGTACCCATACGAGAACTGGCTCGCGTGGTTGAACTCGTGCGCCGCCATGATGCGGTGCCAGATGCCCTGGTTGAAGCTGCCCTCGTAGGCCACGACATAGGGCACGTAGCTGGCCCCGCAGCGGTCGACCGTGGTGTAGGCCCCGGCGTAGTTGCCGTCGATCACCTGCACCAACATCGGCTGGCCGTCGAGATCCGGCTGCAGCCAGCCCAGATCGTCCACCTCGCGGGACCACGACAGCTCCAAGGCGTCGAGGAAGTCCTGGGCGTCGTCCTCGGAGATCGTGCCGTCCGCCCACTGCACGGAGAAGTGCTCGCCGTCGAGGTGGTTTGGCTCGATGTAGCCGAAGCACGGGGCCTCGGGCGGGGGCGG
>JBEIVK010000310.1:0-5062 GCA_040373935.1 Alphaproteobacteria bacterium | reverse complement strand
CCCGCCGCCGTCACCGCGAAGGAGCAGGAGCTCCAACAAAAGGTCGAGGAGACCGTCCGCGTGGCGATGGGCTTCGACAAGGCGCGCGCGGACAGCCTCGTGGTCACGTTCCTTCCGTTCTCCGTCAACGCGGCGGCGGAGGTCCCGGCCGAAGAAGCCGACAATCTCGCCCAGGCCCAGGTTTGGGCGCCGCTCCTGATGGTGTTGCTCGCGCTTGTGCTCGTCACGTGGTTCGTGGTGCGCCCCCTCGTGGGCGCGGTCACGCGCGCCGCGGGGCCCCCGGAGCCGCCGCCGCTCAGCGTCGTCGTCCCGGACGCCGCCGGTGCGCTCACGGACAAGCAGGCTGGGGCCGATGGCGCTTCTGTGGGTGAGGACGGCAAAGACAGCCGCAGCCTGACCGAGCGTCTCCGCGGCATGGTCGATAACTTTGAGAACGTCGACGCTGCCGACCTGAACCGACTCGTGGACCTCGAGCGGGAGGCCACGGCTCAGGTGCTGCGTCGGTGGATTCGCGAGGGCGGCTGACCCGCCGCCAGGAGTTCGATTCGGATGGCCGAAATCACCAGCCAGGCCGAGCTTTCGGGCGCCCAGCGCGCTGCGATCCTCGTGATGTACCTCGACCGCGAGGTCGCGAAGTCCTTGCTCCGGCACCTGGACGACGACGACGTGCGCGCCGTCGGCTTGGCGATGGGGAGCATCGAGAACGTCGATGGCACCGTCATCGAGACGGTGATCGGCGACTTCGTGCGGGATCTGCACGAGGTGAGCCTGATGCCCCGCTCGGGCTCCGATTTCGCGGCCAAGGTCCTCCCTGAGCTGCTCGACGACGTGCGCCGGGAGGAGCTCATCCCGGTCATCCAGCGGCGCATCAACAAGGAGTTCGAGCAGTTCATCGCGATGCGGCCGCCCGCTTCGGTGGCGGCGATGCTGCGGGACGAGCATCCCCAGACGGTCGCCGTCGCCCTGTGCCTCATGGGCCCGGACAACGCCGCGAAGGTCCTCAAGTTCCTCCCTGCCGACTCCCGCACCACGATCACCGTCCGCATGGCGCGGCTGAAGCGCATCCCCGGTGAGCTCGCCGACGACGTGATCAGCGCGCTGCGCTCCGCCCTCGGCAAGCAAGACGACCACCTCGAGGTCGGCGGCGTGGACCGCACGGCCCGCATCCTCGGGAAGATGGGGCGCGGGGACAACGGCAGCATCCTCGAGGGCGTGTCCGACCAAGACCCGGACCTCGCGGACTCTCTCCGCCGCCGCATGATCGTCTTCGAAGACCTCGTCCAGCTCACCAACATGGCTGTGCAGGTCGTCCTGAAGCAGGTGGACCGCGACGACCTCATCCTCTCGCTCAAGGGCGCCTCCCCGGCCTTGGTGGATCTGTTCCTCGCCAACGTCTCCAGTCGCGCCGCGCAAGACATCCGGGAAGAGATGGAGATCATGGGCCCCGTGCCGCGCTCTCGCATTCGCGCCGCGCAGGAGCGGGTGGTCGCCGCCGCGCTGACGCTCGCCGAGGAGGGCAGCATCTACCTTCCGATGGGTCAGGACGACGACGAGGAGGCGAAGGGCTAGTCGATGTCGGACTTCGTGCCTTTCCGCGCCGCGAGCCGCTTCTTGCCCCAGGCGCCGGCGCCTGTCGCGAAGCCAGATCGGCCGCCCGTGGAGCCGGTCGCGATGCCGATGCGCCCGGCGTCCTGGCCGGAGCACGGCGCTGGCCCTGTTGGGAAGGCCGCTCTCAAGCCGTTGATCGAGGCCCCGCCACCGCCGCCCGAGGCGCCCCCGGTGCCGTCGGGGCCCTCGCCCGAGGAGGTCGCCGCTCAGGTGGCTGCAGCGGTGGCTGCGGCCCGTCAGGCCGAGCGGGCCAAGGCCGACCGGGACGTCGCCGCAGCGAAGGCGGAGGCGGCCTCCGCGCAGCGCATCGCGCAGGATCTTGCCGCTGCGCTCGAGCTGCATCGCCAGCATCTCGCGAACGAAGCGCGCGAGCATCTCGGCGCGCTGATGGTCGTCGGGTTGGAGCGGCTCGTCGGCGAGGTCCCCGACCTGCTCGCCGCCCATCTTCGCGCGCGCTGTGCCGAGGTGGCCGAGCATCTCGTCGGCGCGCAAAACGTCGTTCTTCGCGTTCATCCGCGGGATGCAGAGCAGGCCCGGTCCTTCGTGGGGGATCGGGACGGTTGGCGGGTCGTCGCGGACGCGCGCCTGACCGGCGGCTGCATCGCGGAGAGCGACGGCGGCTCCATGGATGCCAGCCTCTCGGCCGCGATGGAGGGGCTGCGCCAGGCCGTCTCGGCGTGGCAAGCCGAGGGCTCGCCGGGCGGGCCGTCGGAGGCGTCGTGAGCATCGGCCTGGGGCGGCTCCGTCCGCACCTCCGCCAAGTCCCGCTCGTCCAGCGCAGCGGTCGTGTCGTTCAGGTGGTCGGAGGCATCTTGGAGGCGGACCTCCCGGGTGTCGCCGTCGGCGAGCTGTGCACCGTGGCGGGCGGGCTCGCCGAGGTCATCGGCTTCCGCGGCGCGCGCGCCTTGCTGATGCCGCTGGGGAGCATCGAGGGCGTCTCGCACGGGTCGTCGGTCCAGGTGCGCAGCGCGGCGCTCACCATCCCCGCGGGCGATGGGCTGCTGGGCCGCGTGGTGGACCCGCTCGGCCAGCCTCTCGATGGTCGGCCACTCACCAACGTTCCCGTGAGGCGGTCGCTCGCAGGGGGCGCGCCGGACCCGATGGCCCGCGCCCGCATCCAGCGCACGGTCGGCACGGGCATCCGCGCGATGGACGGGCTCCTCACCTTGGGAGAGGGCCAGCGCATCGCCGTGATGGCCGGGTCCGGCGTCGGCAAGTCCACGTTGATGGGCATGATCGCCCGAAACTCCACCGCCGAGGTCAACGTGGTGGGCCTGATCGGCGAGCGCGGCCGGGAGGTGCGCGAGTTCCTCGAGCGGGATCTCGGTCCTGCCGGATTGGCCCGATCGGTCATCGTCTTGGCGACATCGGACGCGAGCCCGGTCTTGCAAGTGAAGGCGATGTCCGCCGCGCTTGCGGCTGCGGAGCACTTCCGCGACGCCGGGCGCAAGGTGCTGTTGATGGTCGACAGCCTCACCCGCCTCGCGATGGCCCAGCGCCAGATCGGGCTGAGCGCGGGCGAGCCGCCCACCACGAAGGGCTACACGCCGTCGGTCTTCACGATGATGCCGCGCTTGCTCGAGCGCGCGGGCCCCGGGCCGGGGCGCGGCAGCATCACGGGCATCTTCACGGTGCTGGTGGAGGGCGACGACATGGACGACCCGGTGGCCGACACCGTGCGCGGCATCGTGGACGGCCACCTCGTGTTGTCACGCAAGCTCGCCAGCTTCGGTCATTATCCGCCGATCGACGTCCTCCAGTCGGTGAGTCGCACCATGCCGGCGACGGCGAGCCGGGCCCATGTCCAGTGGGCCTCGCGGGTGCGGGCGTTGTTGGCGACCTGGCGGGAAAACGAAGAGCTCATTCGGCTTGGCGCGTACAAGGCCGGCACCGACCCTGAGGTCGATGCCGCGATCGCCGCCCATCCCAAGCTGACGGCCTTCCTCCGGCAGGGGGTCGAGGAGTCCACGTCCCTCGAGGACTGCGTGAAGGCGCTCGCGGCGCTCGCCGAGGGCTCGTTGGTGGCGCCGGCCTTGCGGCGTGCCCCCGTGCGGCCTGGGGTCTCGCGATGAAGCGCGCCCTCTCCGCCCTGCAGCGCGTGCGGGAGATCGAAAAGAAGCAGGCGCGGCAATCGTTCGCCGACGCCGAGCGGGCCCGCATCGCACAAGAGGTCCGGGTGGACACGATCCTCGCCGCGGTGGAGGAGTCCCGCGGGCGGGGCGCGCCGGCCGAAGGCGAGGCGGTGTGGGCCCACATGGAGCACGCGTTTCGGCTGCGCATGGAGGTCCAGCTGCGGTCCGAGCGCTCGGTGTTGGAGCAGCGCGCCGTGGAGGTGTCTCGGCGTCGCGCGGTCCTCAACGAGGCGACCCGCGCCACGCGCGTCGTGGAGGTTGCGATCGAGCGCATCGAGGAGATGGAGGCGCTGGAGGCCCGTCGCGCGGATGGTCGTCGCCTGGACGCGCTGGCCGGAATACGATGGTGGAGGGAGAACGAGTCATGAAGGCTGCGGCCCGCTGGACCGCCGGGACGATCCTGTTTGGCGCTCTGCTGGGGCTGGGCGTCTCTGTCGCCGTGGGCGCACAGGATGGCTCTCTCGACCCTTCCCAGCGCCCGTCTCCCGAGACGGGGCGCGAGCAGATCCTTGCGCTCCTCGAGCGCAAAGAGCGCGCCTTGGAGCGTCGCGAGGCCACGGTCGCGGCGCGGGAGGCCGACTTGCGCGCCGCAGAAGAGCAGCTGCAAAAGCGCTTGGGTGAGCTTCAGTCCCTGCGCGAAGACGTCCGGAAGGACTTGGTCGCGCTCGACGAAGATCGCGAAAAGCGCGTGGTGCACCTCGTCAAGATGTTTGAGAGCATGCGCGCGCCCCAGGCTGCGGCGATCCTCGAAGTCACCGAAGACGCCATCGCGCTCGA
The DNA here is from genome assembly GCA_040373935.1 of Alphaproteobacteria bacterium. GTDB lineage: Bacteria > Myxococcota_A > UBA796 > UBA796 > UBA2385 > JBEIVK01. Next base: position 545 of record JBEIVK010000310.1, on the reverse strand, counting down.
GGTGCTGGAGCGCATGAGCCGCTCCAAGGCCGGCAAGGTGCTTGCGGCGATGCCTCCCGCGCGTGCGAGCGCCTTGGCCGAGCAGATCGGCGACGCCGCCCTCACCGCGGCGCTGCCGTGACGGTCCGGTCCGCCGGTTTCCAGCCCTTGGTGGCCGCCTTGCGCGCCGCGGGTACGGGTGCGCCGCCGACGCCGGGGGCCGGCTCCTTCGGTGCTGCCTTGGACGAGGCGGGGGCCTCCGAGGTCGTCGTCGGTTCGCTCGCGGGTCCCGCGGGCGCGGGGGCCTTGCCGTCTCCGGCGGCATCCAGCGCCGGGCCTCGGGCGGAGGCCTCCGGCCCAGGGTCGGGCGCCGCGTCGGTGGGGACGCCGGCGGCCGGTGGGGCCGCATCACCCGGCGCCTTGGGGGCGCCCTGGGTCCTGCAGGCTCCGCGCAACCGAGAGGGCGTGGCGTCGGGCGCTCCCTTTTCGGGGTTGGCCGCGCTCCCGGTGTCCTCGGACGCGTGGGTGGCCGCCCTCGGCGCGCCCTCCGTGCCGCGGGCGATGGG
>JBEIVK010000624.1:0-2832 GCA_040373935.1 Alphaproteobacteria bacterium | reverse complement strand
GCAGCCCTGCACGGGCCGCTGATCCTGTGTCAGCGACCTCCGCAGCCCTGCACGGGCCGCTGCACCTGTGTCAGCGACCTCCGCAGCCCTGCACGGGCCGCTGATCCTGTGTCAGCGACCTCCGCAGCCCTGCAAGCCCCGCTGATCCTGTGTCAGCGACCTCTGCAGCCCTGTCCACGAAAGGGGATCACGCTTCGTTCGTCGTGCAGGTTCGCGGCGCCGATAGTCTGCTGGACTCAATCCAGAGCATTCTTTCGACTCGATCGGTTTCAACCGCCGCGGGAGGGACAGGGAACCCGCCGGCGCCCAAGGAACCGACCGGCTGCGGTCCGGTTCAGACACTGCGGCGATCGCGGGTCCTACGTGAATGTCAGACCGATGTAAAATCTGAACGCTGGAGTCTGAGCGCTGGAACCATCGGTGCTAAAACTTCGGTGCAAGGAGGGACCTTCAAATGTCCCTTCGTCGCCTGTTCAGACCGTGACTCTCGCAGACCACAAAACGCTCTTCTCCCTGGGCGGCAGCTCCCCGGGCGTGAACCGATTCATCTTCGAAGACCCTTCGTACCTCCAGATCGCACCGCTCCTTAGCAGCCTTCGCACGACCCTCATTGTCGAGAATGCGTCCGGCGGCCCTACGGACTTCGAGACCCAGGTGTCCTTCCAGACCACCAATGATGGCAACTGGTCTGAGCCCTGGCGGGTTATCCAGGCCTGGGGTGGCGGCAACCGGGCGGTGACATCCGCACCCTACACTGACGTCAGCAACTTCGGTCGTGGCATTCGGTTCAGTGTGGAGTGTCGCCAGCGGGACACGGTGAACACACTGCTGCTAGGGATGGTCAGTGTCATCGTCGACTTCACCGTGAAGAGCTGAGGAGGTTGGTAATGGCATTGCTCAATCGGCCTACGATGATTCGGCGCGTCGCCTACAGTGGGCGTGGCTTTACCTATAACGGTCCGGTGCGGTTCTATTCTTGTTCTGAGATCGACTGCTCGACCGTTGGAAGCCGAATGGCTGGACTGCTGGATGACTTCAATGAGTGGATGATGGCTAATCCCGGCGCAGACCCGATGGAGTGGGCCGGGTGGAGTCGATATGTCGGACTCTCTCAGGCGCACGCCCGGTGTTGCGGCGGGCGCTCCTGAGTTCTGCCATCGGTACGCCACATCCGAACTTTCGCTTCGTCAAAGCTGTATCGGAGGTGCACTTGAACCGCTCCATTCTGGCCTTCAGCACACTCTTGTCGCTGATGGTGCGTCCAGCCGTAGCCGCCGACTTCTACCAAATCGAGGTCGACCGGCCGGTGGACTCCTTCCAAGCCGATGGTCCCTACCCGGGGCACTTCGACCTGTGGTCGCCTCCGGCCAGCTTCTGGCAACTCCTCGCCAACGAGCACGTGGCGAAGAGCCAGTGTCAGTGGCCCGGCGTGGACCTGGCCGGCAGTCCATTGATGCTTGTCTTCGCGGCACCGAACGCTTGGGACCAGTCGGGGGCTCGTGGGAATGGCGAGATGGGACACCCTGAGGCCGGGGGGCGGGCCGACAAAGCGCCGCCGCGGCGGGGGGGGCGCGGCAGCCGTGAGGCGGGCACGGTTTCCGGATCCGTCGACACCGCCGCGACTCCGCCTCGGTCCGTGTTTCTGATGGTCCACTTCCCCACGGTCCTCTCCCGAGCCAGAGACCAGAATCATGACCAGATTCGGCTGGAGTGCGTGACCGACATCACCTCGAAGTCGACAGGCTCGCTCCTGGCCCGGTACACCGCAGTGGTGAAGGTCCGTCTCAACGATGCGGCTGCGGCGTCCGCGGCGCAGGCTCCCACCGCCTCCCCGGCTGCGCCTCCGGCGGACTGATCGCGCCTGCTGAGCAGCCAAACCCGCTCCCCGCCTGACCCGCGCCCCGCCTGACCGCGCCCGGCGGGAGGCGCCCGGCCCGGGGCCACCGCGCCAGCGGGGCCAGAGGGCGGCGCGGAGCGCCGGTGGGGACGCGGCGCGGCCCCACGGAGCGGCGCTGCCGCGACCCCGGCGGACACGCGGTGCCCGGCCGAATGGCCGGGCAGGCGCCCGAAGCGCGGCGGGGCCGGGTCAGAGGGTCTGGAGCTCGACGGTGCCGGCGCCGGCTTCGAGGAGGTCTTCGTAGCTGCGGGAGGTGTCGTCGTCCTGGCGGCCGGCGCGGGCGCGGACGGGGCCGAGGAGGTCGGGGCTGGCGGCGGGCGCGGGCGGGTCTTCGGCACGGGCGAGGGCGGTGTCGGGGAGGAAGACGGTGGGGGCGGTGTCGCCGGGGCGGAAGGCGATGGCGGGGACGCCGGCGGGGAGGGTGGCGACGCCGCGGAGGTCGGTGCGGGTGGCGACGAGGCGGCCGCCGTGGAAGGCGCGCAGCTCGACGTTGGCGGCGGGCTGGCCGCGGGGGTCGCGGACCTCGGCGCGGCCGCCGGGGTCGACGTGGAGGGCGAGGGGGCTGCGCACGACGAGGGCGCGGACGGTGTGACCGCCGCCGGTGGCCTCGACGAGCCAGGCGCCGGGGCCGCGGAGGGGGAGGTCGACGGGGACGGTGGGGGGGAAGGTGCCGGCGCGGAGGGGGCGGTCGACGGCGATGACCTGGCCGACGCCGCTGACGACGAGGGTGTCGGGGTCGGGCAGGCCGCCGTCGCGGACGAACAGGGTGCGGAGGTCGAGGGGGGTGGCGCGGAGGGCGAGGCGGTCGAGGTTGCGGGCGGTGACGGGGAGGGTGGCGGGGCCGGCGGCGTCGAGGCGGACGATGGGCGGGAGGGCGAGGCTGCGGCGGTCGAGGGCGGCGGCGGCGGCGGCAGCGGCGGGGAGGGTGCTGCGGG
>JBEIVK010000739.1:0-2328 GCA_040373935.1 Alphaproteobacteria bacterium | reverse complement strand
CGCCCGCGCCGCGTGGGAGGCCCTGGCCGCGCGCTGGCCCGGCGACGAAGAAGCCGCCGTTCCAATGTACCTCGGACTGGCGGAGATTGCCCGGCAAGAGGGAGATCTCGACGAGGCGCGGCAACTTCTGGCCCGCGCCGCGGGCGCGAAGGACCCGGGATGGCGCGATATGGCGGCCGACGCCCTCGCCCGCCTCGATCGCCCCTGACCGCACGTGCACCCGGAACCCCGATGAGCACCGACCCTTTCCAAGACGAGATCACCCTCTCGGACCTCCGGCCCCCCGAGGGCCTGGAGGCCACCCGGCACGAGATCCCGGCGCTGATCCAGCTCACGGGTGTGGACGCCGGGCGGACGGTCCCGTTGCCGCTCGGCAGCGTGGTGGTGGGGCGCGGCACGGACGTCGGGCTGCGCCTGGAAGACGACGCGGTCTCCCGGCGCCACTGCGAGCTGCTGAGCACGGTGGACGGCCAGACGACGGTGCGGGACCTCGGCAGCACCAACGGCACGCGGCGCAACGGGCTGCCCGTGGGCCCAGACCCGCTGCCGCTGGCCGAGGGAGACCGCCTGCATGTCGGGTCGGGGGTGGTGTTCAAGTACACCATCCAACACCCGTTGGAGGCCGAGCTTCAGCACAGCCTGTACCGCAGCGCGGTGCGCGACGCGCTCACCGGCCTGTTCAACCGCCGGTACATCCTCGATCGCCTGGAGCAGGAGCTGGCGTGGTCGGTGCGGCACCGCCGGCCGCTCTCGGTGGCCCTGCTCGACATCGACCACTTCAAGCGCGTGAACGACACCTGGGGTCACCCCGCCGGCGACCGCGTGCTGCAGTCGGTCTCCGCCACGCTCCTTCGCCTCGTCCGCCGCGAGGACATCGTCGGGCGTCTGGGCGGCGAAGAGTTCCTCGTCGTCTTGCGGGAGGCGAGCGTCGAGTCCGGGCTGGTCGTCGCGCGGCGGATCCGCGGCCGCATCGCCAACCAAGCCATCGACGTCGGCCCCACACGCCTGGACATCACCGTCAGCATCGGCCTCGCGAGCACCGAGGAGTCCTCGCTCAACGCCGTGGCCGCGCTGGTCGACACGGCAGACCGCCGCCTGTATGCCGCAAAAAACACCGGTCGCAACCGCGTCATCGGGCCAACAGACTTGTCGGATACCCCCACGATCCCTTGACATCGGCCCAGCGGCATGCACCCTTGGGCCCGAGGCTTGTCACCCATGCGTCCCTCCCTGCTCCTCGCCCTCGCGGTTCTTGCCGCTTGCACCGACAAAGACGGCGACACCACCGAAGACACCGGCGCCGCAGACGGCGCCGACGGCGCAGACGGCGCGGACGGGTCCGACGGCGCAGACGGGTCCGATGGCGGCGAGGGCGTGGTCGAGTGGGAGGATCTCCGCCTCGAAACCAGCCAGTCCTTCACCGGGGCCTACGCTTCCGGCCAGGGCCTCTTCGCCACCGCCGAGGACGGCAACGTCTGGCTGCGCGCCGAGGGTGCGTGGTCCAACCTCGCCCTCGACGCCGACGGCGCGGCCCTCAATGGCCTGTGGGGCACGGGCGCAGGTGACGCGGCGCAGGTCGTCGCGGTGGGCGAAGAAGGCGTCGTCGCCACCTGGGGGGCGGGCACCTGGGCCGTGGCCGACGTCGGCACGGCCAACCTCGAGGCCGTCTCCGGCTCCTCCACCGACAACCTCCTCGCCGTCTCCTGGGCCGGCTCCTTCCGCCTCGAAGACGGCGCCTGGTCCGCCATCGCCATCGACGGCGGCCCCCGCTTCAACGACGTCTGGTTCAACGGCGACGTCGGGTGGGCGGTCGGCGAAGACGGCGCGATCGGCCAGTTCCGAAACGGCGTTTGGACGGTCACCACCCACGAGAGCCGCGCACGCCTCTACGGCATCTCGGCCACCGGGGCCCAGCAGGCGTGGGCCGTCGGTGAAAACGGCACCTTCCTCCAGTACGACGGCATCACCTGGTCGGCCCTCGACACCGGCACCACCCTCTCGCTGTGGGGCGTCGTCGCGCTCTCGCCCACCAACGTCTGGGTCGCCGGCAACAACGGCACCATCCTCCAGTTCGACGGCACGGGCTTCCGCGCCTCCAACTCGGGCGTCGACAACAACCTCTACGCCATCGTCGCCGCGCCGAGCGGCCTCCTGTGGGCCATCGGCAACCGCGGCATGGCCCTCCGCCAGCTCGCCCCCTGAGGGCGCAGGCCCCCGCCACCCGCCAAACACCCAGGGACGCAGCATCGATTGGGCGCCTGCCGGCCTCCGGCCGGCACCGGGCCTCTGCGCCGGGTCGCGGCGGGGCCGCTCCGTGCGGCGCGGCGT
>JBEIVK010000355.1:0-4608 GCA_040373935.1 Alphaproteobacteria bacterium | reverse complement strand
CGTCGCGCGCGGGGCCGGGCCTCCCCCGCGCAGCCCGAAAACGAACGCGGGCCCGGCCGCGCACGGTGACCGGGCCCGCTGCCCCGCGTGGGGCGCCGCCTCAGTTGACGGTGCCGCGCAGGTTGGGGGCCTCGCCCCAGGTGATGCGGAACTCGGCGCGGCGGTTCTCGGACCACGCCGTCTCCGACTGCGAATCGACGAGCGGGCGCTCCTCGCCGAAGGACACGACCGTCACCCGGTTGGTGGTGACGCCCCCCTTCACGAGGTAGCCGCGCACGGCGTTGGCGCGCTTCTGGCCCAGCGCGAGGTTGTACTCGGTGGTGCCGCGGTCGTCGGCGTGGCCCTGGACCTCGACCTTGATGCCCGGGTTGGCCTGCAGCAGGCGCGCGTTGGCGTCGAGGGCGGCTTTGCCGGCCGCCGTGAGGTTGGCCGAGTCGTAGTCGAAGTTGACGCGAGAGAAGTTCTCCACGATCTGCTGCACGGGCGCGGGCGGCGGCGCCTCGACGACCGGCGCAGGCGGCGGCGGCGGCGGCGGCAGCGTGGCCTGGGCGACCTCGGGCTTCTTTTTGCAGGCGACAGCGAACGCGAGGGCCGCAACGGCCACCACACGAGAAAGTCGATACATGGGGACCCTCCAAAGGCGACGCTCTCCTAACATTCCCCTGACAATGTGCCAACCGGGAGACAATCCGTGACTGTCCTGACTCCCCTGCACACCCCCGAGTCCGCGCTCAGCGCGTGGGGTCTGGACGCCGTGGTGCTGCCCTGCCCGGACGCTGGGCTCATCAACCGCACCTTCCTCATCGGCGCGCCGCCCATCGCCGTTCTGCAGTGGGTCAACCCGCTGTTCCCGCCGGCCATCCACGAGGACATCGCGCAGCTTCTCGCCCGCCTCGACGCGGCGGGCCTCCCCGGCACGTCCCTGATGCCGCGCCCCGGCGGCGCGCTCTGGCTCGACGACGCCGGCGGGGGCTGCTGGCGGCTGCTGCGCTTCGTCCCCGGCCGCACCCTCCACCGCTTCACCCGCCCGGCCGAGGCCGCCGCCGCCGGGCGCCTCGTCGGCCGCTTCCACGCCGCAACGGACGGCTGGTCCCCCCGCCGGGTCGCGCCCGTGCGCCGCATCCACGACACCCCCGCCCGCTTCGCCGACCTGGAGGCCGCGCTCGCCGCCCACCCGGCGCACCCGCTCGCCAGCGCCGTCCGCCCGGTCGCCGACGCGCTGCTCGCCGACTGGGCCTCCTGGGACGGCAGCCTCACCCTCCCCGAGCGGCAGAGCCACGGAGACCTCAAGGCCTCGAACCTCCGCTTCCACCCCACCCAGGACGAGGGCATCTGCCTTCTGGACCTCGACACCATCGGCCCGCTGGACCTCTCCTGCGAGCTGGGCGACGCGTGGCGCTCCTGGTGCAACCCGGCGGGAGAAGACGACCCCGCGGCCGCCCGCTTCGACCTCTCCCTCTTCTCGGCCGCAGCCGCGGGCTTCTTCGAGACGGGGCCACGCATCAGCCCCGACGAGCGCGCCGCCCTCGTCCCCGGTGTGCAGCGGATTTGCCTCGAGCTCGGCGCACGCTTCGCGGCCGACGCGCTCAACAACCGCTACTTCCGCGAGGACGCCACCCGGTTCCCGGCCGTGGGAGCGCACAATCTCCACCGGGCTCGCGCCCAGCTCGCCCTGGCCCGCTCGGTCCGGGACCAGCGGCGCGCCGCGGAATCTGCGCTCCCGGCTTGACCCGCGCCCTCCCCGCGCCTAAGCCACCCCCAGCCGAGGACAGAATGAGCATCCCGCGCCCTGCCGGCCCGCCCGGCGCCCACTTCGAAGCCCTCGGCGTCACGCCGGCGGTGCTGCGTCGCGTCATGGACGCCGCGCTGGCCCGCGGCGCAGACGACTGCGACCTCTTCTTCCAGCACGCCGGGAGCACCTCCGTCTCCTTGTCCGACCACAAGGTCAACCGCGTGGACACCCACGTGGACCTCGGGATGGGGGTTCGCGTCGTCCTCGGGGACCAGGTCGGGTACGCCTACTCGGAAGACCTCGCCCCAGACGCGCTCGTCGCCGCGGCGCGGGCCGCCGCCGAGATCGCCGCCGGGGCCGCGGGTCGCGTTCCCGCGGTGGGCGTGGCGCGGCGCGGGCGCAACCTGTACCCCGTCGAGAAGCCCTGGTCCGACATCGATATCCGCACGCGCGTCGACATGGTGCGCGCCTGGGAGCAGGCCGCCTTCGCGCGGGACAGCCGCGTGCAACGGGTCGAAGCGATGGTGGCCGACGGCGCGAGCCTGATCCTCATCGTTCGCCCGGACGGCCGGCTCATCGAGGACTGGCGCCCGATGACGACGGCGATGGTCCGCTGCACGGCAGCCGCGGGCGACACGCGGGAATCCTCGGCGTACAACGTCGCAGGGCGCGCCGGCTTGGAGTACTACGACGCCGCGCGCCAAGACCGCATGGTCCGCGAGGCCGTGGAGCGGACGGTCTTCCTGCTGGGCGCCGGCAAGCCCGCCGCCGGGGAGATGCCCGTGGTCCTCGCGGCGGGGCCGTCGGCCATCCTCCTGCACGAGGCCATCGGGCACGGCATGGAGGCCGACTTCAACCGCAAGCGCACCTCCATCTACGCCGACAAAATGGGCACCCGCATCGCCGACAAGCAGGTCACCGTCATCGACGACGGCACCATCCCCGGCAGCCGCGGCGCGCTCAACATCGACGACGAGGGCAACGACACGCAACGCACCGTGCTCGTCGAGGAGGGTGTGCTGCGCTCCTACCTGCACGACGAGATCAGCGCGCGCCACTACGGCGTCGCCCCCACGGGCTCCGGCCGCCGCCAGGACTTCCGCAACGCGCCGCTGCCGCGCATGCGCGCGACGATGATGCTCGAAGGCCAGTTCAGCCCCGAGGAGATCATCGCGTCCGTGCCGCGCGGGCTCTACTGCGTGTCCTTCGCCAACGGGCAGGTCAACATCGGCGCCGGAGACTTCTCGTTCTACATGCGGCAGGGCTACCTCATCGAGGATGGCAAGCTCACCCGGCCCGTGAAGGACGTGAACATCATCGGCAACGGCCCCGAGGCGCTCGCGCGCATCGACATGGTCGGCAACGACCCGCTGCTCGACGAGGGCGGCTGGACCTGCGGCAAGGACGGCCAGGGTGTGCCGGTGAGCCAGGGGATGCCCACCGTGCGGGTGTCTTCGTTGACCGTGGGGGGTGTGGGATGAACGAATCCGCTCTGTTGGACGCCGCCGGGCGGGTGGTGGAGCTGGCGCGGTCCCTCGGCGCCGAGGAGGTCACGGCCCGGGTGGGCTGGGGCACCTCCACCGAGCTCTCTCGCCGGGACGGAAAGGTCGAAAAGGCCCAAGAGTCCCGCTCTCTCGGCGCGTCGATCTCTCTGCTCGTCGACGGCCGCTTCTCCACCCACGGCACCTCAGACCTCCGCCCCGAGGCCCTGCGTCCCTTCCTCCACCGCGCCGTGGAGGCCACGCGCTATCTGGAGCCAGACCCGAACCGCCGCCTGCCCAGCCGCGACATCATGGGGGAGGCCGACGCCGCGCTCGACACCGTGGACCCGGGCTGGGCCAGCGTCGGGCCCGAGGCGCGCCGGGCGGCCGTGGAGGGCCTGGAGGCCTCGTGCCGCGAGGCCCTCGGCGCGCTCTCGGTGCGGTCCCTCACCAGCTACGGCTGGGACGGCAGCTCTGTCGGCGCGACCGTGACCAGCCATGGCTTTCAGTCCGCCGACTCGTCGACCACCTTCGGGCTCGCCGCGGTGGTGAGCCTCGAAGACACGGACGGCCGCCTGCCCGAGGCCTGGGCCTCGGCCTCGGCCCGCCATGCAGCAGATCTGCCCGAGTCCGCCGCCATCGCCGCTGAGCTGGCCCAAAGCGGGGCGCGTCGCCTGGGCAGCCGCGCCGCTCCCAGCGGCCGGTACTCCATCGTGCTGGATCGCCGGGTCGCCGGCCAGCTCCTCGGCGTGCTGACGGGCCCGCTCGCCGGCACCCCCATCTACGAGAAACGCTCCTGCCTCGCCGACAAGCTCGGCCAAAAGATCGCGTCGCCCGCCTTCACGCTCTGGGACGACCCGCTGATTCCCCGCGCGCCCGGCAGCCAGACCTCCGACGGCGACGGCCTCCCCGCGCGGCGGCGCATGGTGGTCGAAGACGGCGTGCTCCGCACCTTCTTCTTGTCCGTGTACAACGGCCGCCGCCTCGGCGTGGCGCCCACGACGGCCGGCGCATCGAACCTCGTGATGGCCCCGGGGCTCCGGAGCCCGGCGTCCCTCTTGGCAGACCTCGGCCGCGCGATCCACATCGACGGCTTCCTCGGCGGCAATACCAACGCCGTGACGGGAGACTTCAGCTTCGGCATCCAGGGCACTCTCTTCGAGGACGGCGCTCCCGTGCATGCCGTCAGCGAGATGAACATCTCGGGCAACCTCTTCGAGCTGCTGGAGCGATACGTCGAGGCCGCCGACGACCCGTACCTCTACGGGAGCTGGCGCGTGCCGTCGCTTGTGTTCGATGGGCTCCAGTTCTCGGGCCGCTGAGCGCGCGCGGGCCGGGCTGCTCGCGGCGCTCCTGGGTGCCGCCGGCCGGGCCGCCGCGCAGGAGGGCGGCGCG
>JBEIVK010000242.1:0-5953 GCA_040373935.1 Alphaproteobacteria bacterium | reverse complement strand
GCTCGGCGCGAAGGCGGGCGAGATCCCTGCCGGTGAGCGGGGGGCCGGCCGGCGCGGTCTCTGACTCGACGGCGGCGCGTGGCCCCTCCACGGACGATGCCAGTGCGTCGGGCGCCGCGACGGAGGGAGCGGCCGGCACGGTCACGGGCGGCGCCGCTCGCACGACACGCTCCGCCGCGGCCTCCCGCTGGCGCCTCTCCTCCGCCCCAACCACCTCCATCGCCTTGCGGAGTGCGATCTGCATCGCCGGGCCGACCTTCTCGCGGGGGCTCCTCTCCAGGTCGGCGATGACGGCCGTCTCCACTCCGAGCTGCGCGGCGAGCACCTTCTGCGTCACGTTGATGCGCCCGCGGAACCGCGCCAGGTCCATGCCGGTGAGGGTCCACTCGGCGGGCCAGTCCTGGTCCCGCGACCAGAAGGGGTGCCCCGGCGGCGGGCCGGAGGGCGGCCAGCGCCCAACCGACATCAGCGCCAGCTGGTCCTCGTGCGAGATCGGCGGGGCCGCAGGCTTCGCCGCCGGGGGCACCGGCGTGCTTTGGGGAGGCGTCGCCGCCGCGCGCGGGGACGAGCGCATGACCTGCCTGGGAGGCGGGGCGGGTTGCGGCGAGGGCGCGGGTGCCCGTTGCGGGCGCCCGCCACCGGCTGGCGCGGCAGCGTTCGAGGCCGCCGCCGACGACCTCGCGCTCGCCTGCACGAGCGCGGCTGCCTGCGCCTTCGCCAGCGCCGCATCCGCCTCGATTTTGGCGGCCTGCGCGTTCGCCAGCCGCGTCGCCGCTGCCCGCGCTTCATGGTCCCGCGCTCGGTCCGCCTCCTCACGCCGGCGCTGCTCCGGGGCCTCGCGCTGACGATCGACCGCGGGCTGGGCCACCCGCTCACGCACCGGGGGGACGGGCGCGGGGGGAACCGCGAGGACGGAGCGCCCCGCCGCCGCCGGTCGCGCGGTCCTATTTTCTGCCTGGATCGCGGCCGCCTTCAGCCGCACGACCCGCTTCTGCGCCAGCTCGACGAGATCTCCGGCGCGCATCCGCAGGAGGTGGTGGCCGCGCGCTTCACCCACGCGGGCGTCCTCGCGCCACTCGGCGATGCGGTCGAGCAGCGCGCCCACGTCCTCGCACGTGGCGATCCACGCCTTGTGTTGCGCGAACAGCTCGTCGAGCGTGGCCATCAGCGCGACCGTCCGGCGAGCCGCTGCGCCCGGAGGTCCAGCTCGCGCTCCTCGACCAGCGTGAGCAGGTCGCGGACACGGACGAGCCCGATCCGCGACGGGTTCGGCGTCCGCAGGGCGGCCTCGTACGCCTGCCGCTTCGCGCGGAGCTCGGTGACGTCCGTGATGCGGCGGATCGCCGCCCGCTCCGTCTTGAAGAACTCCTCGACGAAGGCGAACTGCGCCGCGGTGTCCTTGCCCGCGTCTTCCTCCTCCTCCTCGTCTTCCGCTTCACCGTCGTCCGGTTGGTCCTCGGGCTCCTCGTCGTTTTCGAGATCCTCGTCGGGCTCGACCTCGAACTCGTTGCCGTCCTCATCGATGTACACGTACTTGGGCATCTCATCCTCCTTGCGGCTCACGCCGCGCTGTCCGTCGCCCTTCGCGCAGCGCCGGACCACCCGGACCACGCAAGAAGACTTGGAAGTTCCACACTGATTTGGGCGGTCCATGATCCGCGCGACATGGACCACGTGGACCGTCGGCGGTCCAGCCGGTCCACGTGGTCCACGTCCCGGCGAGCATGGACCAGCCCGATTCACTACGCCGCACCACGGCTTTCTCCCGGGTCCATGCTCGCGGGCCGCTCCCAGCACCACGCGCGCGCCTTGTCGGCACTTCGGGGGCGGGTCTTCGTGCACCCGAGCCGGGCGAGCGCGCGCCCGACGCGCTGGCGCACCTTCTTGTCCCAGCGGTCGAACGGGAGCCCGAGCGCGTCGGCGAGCGCCTGCTCCACGGTGAAGGGCGTGTCCTGGTGCGCGACCCAGGCTTCGAGGCGCGGCTCCCACGCGTCGGGCTCCTGGTGCAGGAGTTGCGCCTCCTTCAGCCAGCCCTCCTCCTCACGGCTGAGCCACCACGTCTCTCCCTCGCGGAACCGCGCGACCGCCTCCGCCCAGAGCTGGTCGCGGATCGCCGCGACCCCGGCCGGGTCCATCGCGCCGACGCGCACCGGCCAGAATCGCCGCGCGCCGGTGGGATCGGTGAGGAACTCCTCGTGGTTGCCGGTGCCGACCAGCACGACCCTTCGGGGATGCGCCTCGACGAGCCGCCCGTACGGGCGCCGGTACCGGTCCACCCGGCTCGACAGCCACGCCTTCACCGCCTCGTTCGAGGCGCCGCTGATCGTGTTCAGCTCGGCCACCTCGTAGATCCACACGCCCTTCAGGAGCATGTAGGCGTCCTTGGAGGAGAGGTCGATCTTGGTGTCGGCGAACCAGGACTCTCGCGGGACGAGCGCGCCCACCGTCGTGGACTTCTGCTGCCCCTGCCCCCCGATCAGGACGAGCATCGTGTCCACCTTGCAGCCCGGCCGGAACACCCGGGCGACGGCGCTCACCATGAACGCGGTCCCGAAGCGCCGGTGGAGCGGGGTGTCCTCCGCCGAGAAGTGGGTGGCGAGCATCCCGGCGAGGCGCGGGACGCCGTCCCAGCTCAGCCCCTCGAGGTAGTTGCGGACGGGATCGTAGGGGTTGCGCCGCGCGACGAACACGATCGCGCGATGCAGGTTTTCGGGGGAGGCGCGCAGCCCGTACACGTCGTCGAGCCAGATGGCCAACTCGGTCTCGGCGTCGTCGGTCAGGGGCGCGCCGTCCAGGTGGACCTCGTCGTTGAACTCGGACCACCGCAGGCGCTCCCACCAGCGCGCGTCGTGCTGCAGGATGTGCGCGACGTTGCGGATCGAGCCGACGGGCTTGCCCTTCTCGGTCTTGTCGAGCCCGTGTTGCACGTCGAAGTCGGGCTCACGGTCGACGACGACGCCGGCGGCCTGCACGGCGGCCTCGGTGACGGGCGGCTGGTTGTTCGCGGGGCTCATGCGGCCCTCCCGGCGAGCAGCTCGTCAACGCCGCCGATCCAGCCGCACGTCTGTCGATGGTTGCAGCGCGCCCGGCGGAGCCGCGTGGGCGCGAGGTAGTACCAGACGCTCGGGCGGCCACAGGCCGGGCACGGGATGCCCGCCGCACGCCGCGCGCCCTCGATCCCGGTGATCGTGCCGCCCGCCTCGAGGGCGGCGCGCTCCCGGCTGGCGGGGTCCGTCATCAGCCGCCCGCGCACGGCGCTGTCCCGGAGGCGAGCCGGAACGGCGAGCTGGTGGAGGTGCGAGCGGGAGGCCGGCGCGGCCGGGGGCGGTTCCGGAAGGAGGGCCAGGATGTCGAGGGGAGCCCCGAGCCGCACCTCGGCGAGGTGGGGCGCGTCGGGGCGCGGTCGCGCAGGGCGAAAGTAGAGGCGCGACGGGTCTTTGCAGGCCGGATCGGCGCCAGGTGCGCGCTCCGCCGCCCAGCCCCAGGCCCGCGCCCACGCCGACAGCGGCACCGGGCGAGCGAGCGGGAGCACCAGTCGGAACCTCGGTGCCTCGGGCGTGTGCGACCAGGTGGAGTGCAGCACGACGAGGTGGTCGGCCCAGGCCGCGAGCGCGTCGTCGGGCTCGCCCGAGTCGAAGTCCAGCACGAGGCACGACACCTCCACGACGGAGCCGGCCTTCCGGGTGGTGCCGGGGTGGAAGCGCGCGGGCGACCAGGCCGGCAGCGCGCGCTTGTCGTCCACCGTGAGGACGGGAAACGACATCAGCGCGCGAACGAGCCCGGCGACGGTGGATTCGCGAGGCTTCGGATGGTTGTCCCATGCGTTGTCGAAGACGGAGAGGTGGAGGCGGATGGCAGGCACACGGGTGGCGTCCATCGGTGAGCTCGACGGCAGAGGGAGGGAGTTGGAGAGAGCGGGCTACGCGCCGTGCGCGTCGGCGTCGCTCTCGGGGAAGGGGGAGTTCGCGGGGTTCATCGGCTCGGCGGGCTCGGCGAGCAAGCAGGGCATGGGCTCGTCGTCCTCGCGGTTGTTGCCGGTGATCTCGAGCGCGAGCAGGACGGCGAGGGCCCGGTAGGCCTCGCGCCGCGCGCGCTCCTGGGCAGGCGTGAGGATGGCGGGCATGGTCAGCTCGCCTCCCGGCCCGGGGACTCGACGCGCTCCCAGAGCTCGGCCTCGGCGACACCGGCGAAGACCTCGCACTCCAGGATGCGGCGGCGGACGGAAGGCGTCAGCGCGTGGCGCCCGTTGACGAGGGCAGACCAGTAGGCGCGCGAGACGCCGAGCCGGGCGGCGACGTCCGCGTGGTTGAGGTGGTGCTCGTCGACGAGCTCGCGGATGCGGGGGGTGCGGAGGAGGTAGCGGCGGGCCATGGGGGACTCGGGGAGGGCTGTTTACTGGACTGCAACGGTAGCGGTCCACTACTGGATAGGCGGCCGAGCGGACCGCGTCAATGGCCGCCGATAACTTTTTTGAGACACGTGCATTGCGCGCACGTGAACCAGGGCGTACATGTGGACTATGGCGAAGAAGAAGTCCCTCACGCCCCCTGCCGAGCCCCGCACCCTGACGAGGACCGTGAACCTCTCGTCCATGTCAGACGAGCGAATCGTGGAGCTGATGACGAAGCTCTCCGCCATGCCGGGGATCCAGCAGGTCCAGGTCACGAGCGACCCCCCCGAGCCCGGCGAGGAGGAGGTCGACATCAACGCCTACGTCTGGAACCGGAACCCCGAGTTCCCGGCCTATCTCCGTGGCATCCGTGAGAAGGCGGGGTTGTCGATCCGGCAGGCCGCGCCTGCACTCGGGATCTCCGTGCCCTACCTTTCACGCCTTGAGACGGGCGGGGCCGCCAAGCCGCCGGACATGCGCCGGCTGTTCCTCATGGCCGACCTCTACGGGGTCGATCGGCGCGAGGTTCTTCGCAACGCGGGCGTGAAGCTCGACCCGCCGCGCGACCTCCCCCTCGTCGATCGCACGGAGGAGCAGTTCGCACGGATGATCCTCGACCCGCGGCTCAAGCCCCCGCTGCTCGACGACGAGGTGCTCCACTTCATCGCGCCTCGGCTGAAGGCGCAGCTCATCCAGTGGGCTCTCCACCTAGTGATGCAGGAGAACCCGCGGGACTACCTGAACAAGATCCTCGCCGGAGGCGACAAGTGACCACGCCCGTCCGCGCCCCGATCAAGGCCGCGATCTACGCCCGCTGCTCCGACGTGAAGCAGGCCGAGAAGGAGCTCTCCATCCCCGCGCAGCTCGACGCCGCCCGCGCCGAGGCCAAGCGCCGCGGGTGGGAGGTGGTCAACGAGTACGTCGACGCCGCGCAGACCGGCAAGAACGACGACCGCGCACAGTTCCAGGAGATGATGAAGGCCGCGCGGGCCAAGAAGCCGCCCTTCCAGCGGATCATCGTCTGGAAGTTCAGCCGCTTCATGCGGAACCGCTACCAGTCGGCCATCTACAAGACGCAGCTCCGGAAGGTCGGCGTCCACGTCTTCTCGCTCAACGAGCCGACCGAGGACACGGCGACGGGCCGCCTCATGGAAGGCATCATCGAGGCCTTCGACGAGTTCTACAGCGACAACCTCGCGGAGGACACCTCGCGCGGGATGCGGAAGAACGCGAGCCTCGGGTACCACAACGGCGGCGCCACGCCGACCGGCTACCGCATCAAGCGCACGGGCAACGACGACTCGCCGAAGAACGTACTCGACCCCGACCCCGCGACGGCGCCGCTGGTGCAGCGCATGTTCCGCGCGGTCCTCGACGGCGAGGGCGCGGCGAAGATCTGCCGGGAGCTCAACGCCGAGGGGATCAAGACTGCGCGCGGCCAGCCGTGGTCGAAGAACACGGTGCTGAGCATCCTTCGAAACCCCGTCTACACCGGGACGCTGACGTTCGGGAAGAAGACCGAGCGGCGCAAGGACGGCGAGCCGATCGAGCCGGTCGTCGTCG
>JBEIVK010000799.1:0-2016 GCA_040373935.1 Alphaproteobacteria bacterium | reverse complement strand
GCCGCACCCAGCCCGGGGACCAGCCGCGGCCCGACGAGGCCGCGCCCCATCGACACCGCCACGCGCGAGAGCAACACCGACGCGATCAGCCCCCGCGGCGCGCGGGCCGCCGGGAGCTGGACGTCCGACAAGCGCAGGCCGGACGGCGCCCACCGCGGCAGCTCCACCTCGAAGGCGGCGGCCAGCGCGCGGTCCACCGCCCGGCGCCCGGCGTCGGAGCCCGGGTCGAAGCCGTAGACCACCGCGAGCCGCTGGGCGAGGTGCACCGACATCACCAGCGACGCCAGCGCCTCCGGCCCCAGCGTGACCAGCCCGCCCGCGCCGCCGAGGGCGGCCCGCAGCGTGACCTTCCATTGCGCGCCCGCGACGACGCGGCGGGCCGACGCGTCCACCTCCTCGACGGACGCCGGGCGCGGCCCGCCGACCCGTGCCTCTCCCGCGCGGTCCAGGGCGGCGGCGATGTCGGCGGCCGGGAGGTCCAGCGCGGCGCGCAGGGCGGCCGGCAGGTCGATGTTGAGGCGGTCTTCCAGGGCGGCGCGCAGCATCGGCCACGGGTCCACCCATGCCGTCTCATCGCCCATCGTCAGGCCGGCTCCCCGGCGAGGGCCGGGCGGTCCCCCACGCTGCCGTAGCGCCCCGCCTCGTCGCGCGTGATGCGGGCGATGGCGCAGGCCGGGTCGTGCGTGAAGAACAGGCGACCGCGGCGCGCCGCGAGGTCGTCGAGAAGCCGGGACTTTTCGTCGATGAGCAGCTCGGGGTGGCGGTCGTAGCCCATCGTGATGGACTTGTGCACCCACGCGCGGCCGGGCACGAGGTCGGCCCCGAAGACGATGGGCCCGGCGGCCCCCGGGATCTCCGCGAGCAGCAAGCCCGGGGTGTGGCCGTGGCTCAGGTGCAGGCGATACTCCGAGCCCAAGGCAGCGGAGGAAGCCCCTTCCTCGACGATCTCCAGCCGCCCCGACGACTGCAGCAGGCCCTGCAGCTCGGGGATGAACGACGCGCGGTCTCGCGGGTGCGGGTGCGTCGCGCGCTCCCACGCCGCGCGGGACACGACATAGGTGGCGTTGGGGAAGAGCAGCTCCAACGGCGCATCCGGGCGCCACGCCCCGAGCAGCCCGCCCGCGTGGTCGAAGTGGAGGTGCGACAGCACGACCACCGCGATGTCGGTGTGCGACAACCCGAGCCGCCCGAGATTGCGCAGCAGCACGTGCTCCGCCTCGTTGACGCCGTAGCGCTCGCGGCGCTCCGGGTCGAAAAAGGCGCCGATGCCGGTCTCAAAAAGGACCCAGCGCGACTCCTCTTGCACGAGCAGCGCGCGGCAGGCGAGGTCGATGCGGTTGCGCTCGTCCGGGGTGGCCCAGCGCTCCCACAGCGCCCGGGGCGCGTTGCCGAACATGGCCCCGCCGTCGAGCTTCTGCGAGTTGCCTTCGATCGAGTGGAGCAGACGCTTCATCGGGGGCCTCCCGGGGCGCGGGGGTTCTTGACCGCGCAGGCGCCGGACGCGGCGCCCGTGGGGATGGACAGGCTGCTAAGCGCCCAGCGCCCCTCGGTCCATCGCAGCACGGCTTCGCCGTCCTCCCACGCGAAGCGCGCCTCGGCGGGGGTGGCCGTGAAGCCGTGGTCCACCAGCGCGCAGAGCGCCTCGCGGTTGGCGTCTGCGGTGGGCAGGTCTCGCCCGCCGGCCCACGCGGCGCGCGACGCCAGCATGACGGCCAGCACGTCATCCGCGGCGCCGGAGGTGCGGACGCCGCGCAGCGCGCCGGCCGGGAGGGTGCCTTCTTGGCCGCGCAGCGGCCCCGGACAGGCGACGCAGCGCACCTGCACCGACTGGCTGCCCAGCGCGAGCACGTCCACGCGCAGGCCGGCGCGCTCGAGCAGCACCGGCGGGCCGCCGCCGTCCGGCGTGAACGCGAGCCCCGCGGCCGTCGTCCAGGCGGTGAAGGGGAGGGGAAGGTCGGCCGGCAGGGCGGCGCGAGGGGCCGCCGGCGCGAGCGCCCCCGGCACCGGGGCGAGGGC
>JBEIVK010000797.1:0-2040 GCA_040373935.1 Alphaproteobacteria bacterium | reverse complement strand
GCCCTCCGGGCCGCCGCTTCCGGTCGCTGGCGCGGCCCGCCCGATGCCCCCGCTGCCAACCCCGGGCCGTCGCGCGCGGGAGACCGCCCCGTGCGGCGCGGCGTTCCGCCGCCCGTGCGACGCGGCGTTCCGCCGCTTGCACCGGCCCTCCGGGCCGCCGCTTCCGGTCGCTGGCGCGGCCCGCCCGATGCCCCCGCTGCCAACCCCGGGCCGTCGCGCGCGGCGGTCCGCCCCGCAGCCAACCGGCAGGCCGGGGTGGAGAGGAAGGGGGCGTAGCGGGGGAAACCTTGGTTTCCCCTGCCCCCAACTGAAAATGCCCCGGAGCGGAGGGCCGCTCAGTCGCGCCCCGCGCCCCAGGCCGCCACCGCGGACGCCGCCGCTGCCCCCAGGCCACAGACAGCCGCCACCTCGGCAAAACATGGCGGCGGACCTGCACAGAAGCGCCGCCGGCCGCTCCCGTCGGGCGCCGCGAAGCCGAGCACCGCCGCGTGGAGCAGCGGGTGCGGCGGGACGCGGCCATCCGGCAAGGGAGGCAGGCCCCGCCCCTCCCCGTAGAGGGCGTCCCCCACGAGCGGGTGGCCGAGCGACGCGAGATGCACCCGGACTTGATGGGTGCGGCCCGTCTCCAGCCGACAGGCCACGAGGCTCACGGCCCCGCCGCCGGGCCAGCGACCCACGCCGAGGGGGCGCACGTGGGTCACCGCGCGGCGCCCGTCGGGCCGCACCGCGAAGCGCAGGCGGTCGGTGGGGTGGCGCCCGAGCGCGGCGTCCACGCGACGCGGCCCGTCCGGGACCGCCCCGCGCACGAGCGCGAGGTAGCGCCGCTCGACGGTGTGATCGTGGAACTGCTGGCCCAGGTGCGCGTGCGCTGCGGGGGTGCGCGCCAGCACGAGCAATCCGGTGGTGCCGAGATCCAGCCGGTGCACCACCCCGGGCCGGGCCGGATCCACCGCATGCCCGCGCACCTCCGTGCCCGGCGCCGGGACCGACAGCAGGTGCAGCACGGCATTGACCAACGTGCCGTCGGCGTGGCCGCGGGCCGGATGGACGGCCATCCCGGCCGGCTTGTCCACGACGATGACGTCCGCGTCGAGGTGGACGACCGGAACGCCGAGGTCTTGGGCCACCAGCGCCGCCGCGGGCGGCGCCGGCACCCGCAGCGTGAGGACCTCGCCTCCGCGGAGCCGGTGCCCGCCGCGGGTGACGGGCAGTCCGTCCACCGTGGCCTCTCCGGCGGTGAGCAGGCCCTGGACCCGGCTGCGGCTCGGCGCGCCCGGCAGGGCGGCGAGCACGGCGTCGAGGCGCCCCGGCGCGGCCACGCCCGTGAGCACGAGATCCGCGTGGCCCCCGGCGGCGTCGTCTTCGGCGTCGTCGGCGGGCGCGCCGTCCGGCCCGATCACCGGCCCTACCCGCGGTGCTGGGAGTAGAGGGCCATGTAGCCCTCCACCACGCCGCGATCGCCGAGGCCCAGCACCTCCGCCATTTGCTTCACATAGCCGCGGACAAAGGTGGCGGCGGGCAGGCGGTCGAAGGCGTTGTCCTCGATTGCGGTGAGGAACCGTGCGTTGATGCGGGTGGACTTGGCGACGTCGTCCACCTCGAGGCCGCGCAGGCGGCGCACCTCGCGCAAGAAGGTTCCGTCGAAGCCGTGGCGCCGCGCCAAGCGCTCCACGGGATCTCCCGGAGGCTCGACCGGCGCGGGCGGGGCGGCGGGCACCAGGCGGATGGCGGGCGGAGGCGGCAGATGGCCCAGCTCAGCGTCGAGATCCGTGAGGGGGGCCATGCCCGGCGGCACCGGGTAGTCCGAGATGGAGGGGATCTCCTCAATCTCGATCACCGGCGTGGGCGCCGGCACCGGTGGGATCGGCGGGGCCTGGGGGGCCGGGAGAGGCGCCGGGGCGGGCGCGGGCGCTGCCGCGGGCGACGGGGCCGCGACCGGCGACGGGGCGCTCACGGGCGGGGCGCTCACGGGCGGGGCCGGCACGCGGCGCCGGCGCCCGGTGGGGACGACGTCGGGCAGCGGATCGCCCACGGGGAGCG
>JBEIVK010000847.1:0-1887 GCA_040373935.1 Alphaproteobacteria bacterium | reverse complement strand
GGGCCGCGGGGCCCCGGGCGCGGGCGCAGGGGCCGCCGCGGGGACCGACGGCGCCTTTCGCCACCCCGCGATGCTGTGGCGCGTGGCCCCCGCCCCCGGGCGCTTGCCGAGCAAGTCGAGCACCTCGAGGAACTCGGGGCGCTCGGCGATGGGCGACCATTGGCTGTCGCCGGGCACGCGCACCCGCTCGTCGCCGGTGAGGCGCCCGACGTAGAGCAGCTCGCGCAAGGCGAGGCGATCGTAGGGGCCCTGGGGCGCGTCGCCGGGCGCGAGCTGGACCTCGAACTCCCAGGGCCCGGAGCCGGCGCCGCGCAGGACGACCCCGGGCGTCCACCGGTGGCCGCAGGCGCCGCAGATGGCGGCCTCGCCGGCCTGGACGGGCACGGCGGCGGCGCAGCGGGGGCAGGAGAGCAGCATTGCCCCGGCATAACGCGGGCGACGGGTCGGCGGCGGCCCCGCCGGCGATCGACCGCGCGCCGGGCCGGTGCCCGCTGAGGGACGGCACGGGCGGCGTCGCGCCAGGAGGGGGCGTTACGGGGGAGGCCGGGCCTCCCCCGTCCCCAGATCCCGAGGCCCAGGGAGCCGCCGATGGCCGAGGTCGCCGCACCGCGTTTCGTGATCGGGACCGCCGGGCACATCGACCACGGCAAGACGAGCCTCATCCGCGCGCTGACCGGGGTGGACCTGGACGCGCTGCCCGAAGAGAAGGCGCGGGGCATCACGATTGCGCTCGGGTTTACGCACGCGGCGCTGCCCGGCGGGCGGGTGGTGAGCTTCATCGACGTGCCGGGCCACGAGAAGCTGGTGCGGACGATGGTGGCGGGGGCCTCGGGCTTCGACGCGGCGCTGATCTGCGTGTCGGCGGTGGAGGGGGTGATGCCGCAGACGCGCGAGCACATCGCCATCCTCGACTTGCTGGGCGTGCGCCGCGGCGTGGTCGCCCTGACGATGTGCGACCTCGTGGACGCCGAGACGCGGGCGCTGGCGCGCCTGGACGTGGAGGAGGCGCTGGCGGGGACGGCCCTCGCGGGGGTGGCCGTGGTGGAGACGGCGGCGGGGCCGGCGCCGGCGGGGCTGGACGCGCTGCGCGCGGCGCTGGCGGACTTGCCCGACGCCGCCCGTCCGGCGGCCGGCCCGTTCTGGCTGCCGGTGGACCGCTGCTTCGTGCAGCGCGGCTTCGGAACCATCGTGACGGGCACGGTGCGGGACGGCACCCTGAGCGACGGCGACGAGGTGCGGGTGCTGCCCGCGGGCCTGAAGGCGCGGGTGCGGGGCATCGAGGTGCACGGGGCGCGGGTGGGCGGCACGCGGGCCGGCTGGCGGACGGCGCTGAACCTCGCGGGGGTGGAGCGCGACGACCTGGCGCGCGGGCAGGTGATCGTGCGGGCCGGCGAGCTGGAGCCGACGGCCATCGCGGACGTGCGGGTGCGGGCGCTGGGGACGGCGCCGCCCCTCGAGAGCGGCGTGCGGGTGCGCGTCCTGGCCGGGACGGCCGAGGAGATGGGCGTGCTGGACCTGCTGGGCGAGGACGCGCTCTGGCCGGGCGGCCAGGCGCTCGCGCAGCTCCGGCTCGACGCGCCGATGGTGCTGCCGGAGGGCGAGCCCTTCATCCTGCGCCGCGAGTCGCCGGTGGAGACCTTGGGCGGCGGGCGGGTGCTGGACCCATCGGCCCCGCGCGCCCGGCGGCGAGACCACGCGCGGGTGCGGGCCGAGCTGGCGGCGGTGGAGGCGGGGGAACGCGGCGTGCTGCTGGACCGGGCGGGCGACGCCGGCTTGTCGGCCGCCGAGGCGCGGCGGCGCGGGCTCGCCGGCGCGGTGCTGGGCGATCGGGTGGTGGCGCCAGCGCGGGTGGCGGGGCTGGAGGCGGCGTTCCTCGCGGCCTTGCGG
>JBEIVK010000461.1:0-3757 GCA_040373935.1 Alphaproteobacteria bacterium | reverse complement strand
GTTGTACCGGGTCGATTCCATTGGATCGGCCGGCGCCGCCCCCAGTTCCGCCGGCCGAGGCGTTGGCGCCGGTTGCCGCGGTGGATGCCCCGGCGGTCGGCTCCGTTGCGCCCAGCGGCGATGTTCCGCCCGCCGGCGATGTCCCGCCCGCCGACGCCCCGTCCGATTTGTCCCTTGTGTCCCCCGGCGGCGCGGCGGCTCCCTCCGCCCCAACCGCCGGCCCGCCCGCGGCGCCGGGGCTTTCCCCAGCCGCGCCGGCCGCCGTCGCGCCATCGCCACAAGCCGCTCCCCCGGAGAACCCCAAATGATGTACATGATCGTTCTCGACAACCGCTCCAACGACGTCCTGGTGAAGGAGCGCGTCGAGGCCGCCGTAAAGACGATGGGCAACTGGTCCAACCGGATGTCCGACGTCTGGCTTCTCGAGACGAACACCCGCGGCGCCCGCGCCATCCGCGACACGCTCCGCCAGTTCGTGAGCGACAAGGACCGCCTCTTCGTCGCGCGCATCACGCGCAACTGGGCGGGCCGCAACATGGGGGAGGGCTTCCCCGAGTGGATGCAGCGCCGGGACTTCGGCGCCTTCACCGAGCAGTCCTGACGCGTCGCGCGGAGGGGGCGGCCGCGCTCAGCCGGCGGTCGCGCCCCCGCACGAGCTGCCCGCCCCGGCGGTGCAGCCAAAGCAGTGGCGGCCCACCACCACCGCCCGCCCGTCGAGGCGGCCGGTGGTGGCGTCCTGCACGGTGGGCTGCCCCGCGGCGGGCAGCCCGAGCATCTGGTTGAAGTCGCAGTCGTGGATGCGGCCGTCCGGCGAGATGGACAGCGTGTCCCGGCACATGAGCCCCGGCACCGCAGCCGGGTTGAAGGCCCCCTCCAGGCGGGCGAGGTAGGCCGCGGTGTTGCCCTTCTCGTCCAGCCACTCCAAGAAGCGGGCGATGGGCATGTTGTTGAGGGCGATGAGGCGGTCGAAGGTGACGCCGTGGCGGCGGGAGAGCTCCTCCCGGTAGTCGCGCTCCAGCGAGGCCTGCGCGGCCGGCAGCAGGGCCCCCGCCGGGTTGTGCATGAGCGTGAGCCGCCGGGCGGGATCCCCCTGGCCGTAGCCGGCGGCGTTCAGCAAGCGAAGGGCGACGATGGAGCGCGCGAAGGTGCCGTCGCCGCGCTGGGCGTCGGTGTTGGGGGCGCGCGGGTTGGGCAGGCTGGCGACGACCTCGACGCCGTGCGCCGCCAGAAAGGCGGGCAGCCCTGCGAAGCGCGGCAGCAGGAGGACCGTGAGGTTGTTGCGGTCCAAGATGTGCTTGCCGGCGGCGTGGGCCGCCCGCACGATGTCCTCGAAGCGCGGGTGCAGCTCGGGGGCGCCGCCCGTGAGGTCCACCGTGTGCACGGAGGGCAAACGGCCGAGCAGCGCGAGGGTGGCGTCGACCGTCGGGCCGTCCATCTGCGAGTCCAGGCGGTCCGGGCCGGCGTCGACGTGGCAGTGGCGGCAGGCCATGTTGCAGAGCTTGCCGAGGTTGATCTGGAGGATGCCCGGCGCGGTGGCGCGCAGCGGGCCGCCGGCGCGCGCCCGCAGCGTGGCGTCGAAGTCAAGCCCGGGGGCGACCGCGGCGAGCCGGGCGAGCTGGGCGTCTGGGGCGGCGAGCGGGGCGGCGCGGGCGTGCAGGCTGCGGGCGGCGCGCGGGCCGTCCAGGGCGTCCATGCTCACATGCCCTTCTGGTGCACGTGGTTGAGCATTTGCACGCCGTGCACGAGGCTGGCGCCGCCGCGAATGGCCGCCGCGACGTGCAGCGCCTCCGTCATCTGCTGAAGATCTGCGCCCTTTTCCAGGCAGTCGGAGCTGTAGGCGTCGATGCAGTAGGGGCACTGCACCGCGTGGGCGACGGCGAGGGCGATGAGCGATTTTTCGCGTGCGCTGAGCGCGCCCTCCGCGAAGACGGCGCCGTACCAGTCGAAGAACTTGCGCGCGAGCTCCGGGTTGCCGTCGGCGATGGTGCCGAAGTTCGGGAGGTCGGCGGCGTTGTAGTAGTGGCTGGACACGCGGGGCTCCGGGGTGCGGGGGCCGGGGGAGGTAACCCGACCCCGGAGCCGCCGGACTCAGGGCGCGGCCGCGGGGGGCGCCTCGCCGCCGCCTGCCGGCGCCGCGCCGAAGGACACGGCCCAGGTGCGCTTGTCCTCGGGGCCGAGGATGGCGTAGTCGCCGGGGGGCACGGCGTCGGCGTCCACGTAGCGGAAGAAGGCGCCCTCCGCCGCCCCGTCTTTCACCTTGGCGGCGTCCACCGTGGCGGCCACCGGCTCCAGCGTCGCGTCGTCCACGAAGCGCGCGCCGATCCAGACGTGGTCCTGGATGGTGCTGCCGTCGCCGAAGGTGCGCGTCGCGGGGTCTCCCACCAGCGGGACGATTTGCAGGGCATCAGCGGATTTCTTGCTGACGAGAAGGATCTTTTGCCCGGCGGCGACCGCGGGCAGCTTGGTGGGCTTGAGCGCGGGGTACCGAACCGCGGCCCCGCTCGCGAGCGTGCCCGATTTGACATCGGCGAAGACCTTGATCGGCGTCAGCTTTTCCCCTTCGAGGCGATACACGCCCTCGCCGGTGGGCGCGCGCCAGGCCGTCAGCGAGAGCGTGGCGGGCGCGCCGCCCTTGACCGCGCCGGCATCGGCGAGGCGAAGCTCCTTGTCGCCGAGGCTGACGGTGTATTCGACGTCGCCGCAGAGGTCCTCCAACGTGAACGCGCCGTCGGGGGTGGTGGTCGCCTCGCGCACCTGACAGGTGAGGTCACCGCTTTTGCCCGCCGCCTTCGCGAGCACGCGCTGGCCGCCGATGGGCTTGCCGTCGAGGCCGTGGCTGAGGGTGCCGGTGACCGGCGGGCTGCCGCCGCACGCGACGGCGAACAGGGCGACGAAAGAACGGGCGATGCGCATGGTCTCTCCGGAGGAGAAGGGGAGGCCCCGCAGGGCAACCCTGGTCTACCACAGATTGACAAGTGCATGACACGAAAAGGTCAACGAAGTCCCGCCCCTCCAGCCGCCGAGACGGAATGGTGCGCGCGCATGTCGTTGGCGAGGTGGCTGATTCGGGTACGAAGCCAGCCGGGCCAGCTCTCATCATACTCGGCGTTTGCGGCGGATGGGAACGTGGCGGAACGTGCCTGCACCACGAGCGCGCCCAGCCCGTCGGCCCGCGCGCCCGCGAGCCCCTCGGCCAGCCCTCCGCCCTGCTCGCCCACGCCCGGTACGAGGAACCACGCGTGGGGCATCGCGGCGCGCAGCGCCCCTGCTTCGGCCGCCGCGCTCGCCCCGACCACGGCGCCCACCGCTGAAAACCCGCTCTCGCCAATCGTATCTGCCCCGATCGCCTCCAAGCCCTCCGCCACGCGCCGCGCCAGCGCCGGCGCCCCGGCCGCCTGGATCGCCGCGCTTCCGGGGTTGGTGGTCCGTACAAGCACGAAGAGGCCGCGCCCGGCGGCGCGGCAGACGGGCAGGTAGGGCTCCAGCGTGTCCAGGCCCATGTACGGGCTGAGCGTCAGCGCGTCGGCCCCGAGCGGGCCATCCGGGTCCAGCAGGGCGGCCGCGTAGGCCGCCGCCGTGCTCGCGATGTCCCCGCGCTTCGCGTCCGCCACGACCAGCAGACCGGCGGCGCGGGCCGCCGCCACCGTGTCCTCCAGCGCCTCCATGCCCGCCGCGCCCAGCTGTTCGTAGAAGGCGAGCTGCGGCTTCACCGCCGGCACGCGGGCGGCCGCGCAGGCCGCCACCACCGCCGCCCCCC
>JBEIVK010000883.1:0-1807 GCA_040373935.1 Alphaproteobacteria bacterium | reverse complement strand
CCGGGGGCGGGGCGCGCCCCCCCCGCGGCCCGCGGGGGGGGCGGCCGCGGGGGCGCCCGCCCGCGGCGGGGGGGCCGGCGGTGGGAAGGGCGGCCGGCGTCGCGGGCGGGGCGGCCCGTGAGCGCCCCGGAGGGCGGCGCGCCGCCGAGCGGCGTGGAAGGCGCGCTCGCCACGCTGTTCGAGGCGGTCGTCGATCGCCCGGTCGCCACCTGGATGGTCGCCATCGCCGCCGCCGTGTTCGGCTTGGTCAGCTGGGGGCGCCTGCCGCTCGACCTCATGCCGGATCTCGCCTACCCCACGCTCACGGTGCGCACGGAGGTGGAGGGCTACGCCCCCGAGGAGGTCGAGAGCCAGATCAGCCGGCCCATCGAAGAAGCGTTGGCGACCACGCAGGGCTTGGTCGAGCTGGAGAGCCGCTCGCGCGCTGGCTTGTCGGATGTGGTGCTGGAGTTCGCCTGGGGCAGCGACATGGACGCCGCGAGCCAGTCCGTGCGCGAGCGATTGCAGACCACCTTCCTCCCCGAAGACGCCGAGCGGCCGCTGCTGCTGCGCTACGACCCGTCCCAGGCGCCCATCCTGCGGCTGGCGCTCGCGGCGCGCCCGGGCGCCGACTTCCCCGCTGGAGAGGAGGGCCTGTTGCGGCTGCGCGAGGTGGCCGAGCGAGACCTCAAGCGCAACCTCGAAGCCCTGGACGGCATCGCGGCGGTGCGCGTGCGCGGCGGCCTCGAGCGGGTCGTGCGCGTGGAGGCCGAGGAAGACTGGCTGGCCGCCCGCGGCGTCACCTTGGCGCAGCTCGCGGCCACGCTGGGCGCCGAGAACATCAATCTCCCCGGCGGCGCCATCCGCGACGGCGACCACGAGTACCTCGTGCGCACGCTGTCCGAGGTGCGGGCCGTCGAGGAGATCTCCGCCCTGGAGATTCGCCGGGCGGACGGGGTGCGCGTCCCGGTGGGCGCGGTCGCGCGGGTCACCCCCGGCCACGAAGA
The DNA here is from genome assembly GCA_040373935.1 of Alphaproteobacteria bacterium. Taxonomy (GTDB): domain Bacteria; phylum Myxococcota_A; class UBA796; order UBA796; family UBA2385; genus JBEIVK01. Next base: position 821 of record JBEIVK010000883.1, on the reverse strand, counting down.
CCGCGAGGTGGTGAGCCGGCTGGACGGCGAGGACGCCGTGGTGCTCGAGGTGTTCAAGGCGGCAGACGCCAACATCGTCCGGGTGGCGGGCCAGCTGCGCGGCGCGTTGTATGGCGAGGCGGGCCCGATGGGCCCGCGACCGGGCCTCACGTCGGCGCTGCCCGCGGGCCTCGCGCTGGTCGAGCTGGAAGACCAGGCCCGCTTCATCGAGTCGGCCATCGCCAACCTCAACAGCACCGCGGTCCAAGGCGCCCTGCTCGCGGTCGTGGTGCTCTTTTTGTTCCTTCGCAACTTGCGCGCCACGGCCATCATCGCGGTGTCCATCCCGCTTTCGGTCATTGTCACCTTTGCTCCCATGTACTTGGGTGGGGTGTCGCTCAACCTGATGAGCTTGGGCGGGCTCGCGCTCGGCGTGGGGATGCTGGTTGACAACGCCGTGGTGGTGCTGGAAAATATCCAGGTCCATCAAGATCGCGGGGCGGGGGCGCGGCGGGCGGCGGTGCGGGGCACGGCCGAGGTCGCGGCGGCGGTCACGGCCTCCACGATGACGACGGTGGCGGTGTTCTTGCCCATCACCTTCGTCGAGGGCGTGGCCGGGCAGGTGTTCGGAGACCTCGCGTTGGCGGTCGTCTTCTCGCTGCTCGCGTCGCTGGTTGTGGCGCTGTTCTTCGTGCCGATGCTCGCCGCGCGCGACTTCTCGCTCCCGGAGGCCGTGCCGGCCTGGGACGCCATCCGCACGGAGGGCCGGCGTCCGGCGCTGCGCGCGCTGTGGGGCGGCGAGGGCCGGCCGTCGTGGGGCTGGCGCGTGCTCCGCAGCCCGG
>JBEIVK010000577.1:0-3071 GCA_040373935.1 Alphaproteobacteria bacterium | reverse complement strand
GGCCGGCGCCCGCCCGCCCCGGCCGAACGCGAGCCCCTCGGCGGTGAAATCGCCGACCACCCGCCCCGCGCCCGTGGCCCGCCGCGCCTGGCGGTCCGCCGGGAGCGTGAGCTCCCAACGCAACGCGGCCACCGGCGCGTCCAGCGCGGGGGCGACGACCCGGCGCGCGCCACGCCGTGACCACGCGGGCCCCTCGCCCACGAAGAGGAGGTCCACCGGGAACTGCACCAGCCCGTCGAGGCTCTCGACCGAGCGCTCCAGCAGCACGAGCCAAGCCCCATCTGCGCGCTGGGCCACGGCGGCCGTGCGCCCGGCCACCCGCGCCCCGGCGAGGCGCGCGCCGGGCGGCGGAACGACGGCGAGGAAGGGCCCACGGTCGTTGCGCACCAGCAGCGCGCCGCGCAGGTACACACGGCCATGCCCGGCATAGACCGCTTGGTAGTGGGCGTCGTCGACCACCGTCGGCGGCGCGTCCACGGCGCTCCAGGCGAGCGCGCCCAGCTCCAGGCGCGCGCCCGCGCCATCGCCCGCGTAGCGCACGAGCGGCTGCCCCTCGACGAGCCCCCGCGCCCACTCCGGCACCGCCCCGGCCGAGACGGGCTCCAGCCGCGCGAGCGGGCGCGGCGCGGCGAGCACGCCGGTGTCCTCCAGCACGCCCACGAAGAGCCTCCCCCGGGCGCCGATGACCTGCGGCAGAGGCGCGGCGCCGGCGCCAGCCGCCCGAAAGCGGAGGTCGACCTCGAAGGGGCCCTCTCGTGGCTCCAGGAACGGAACGCGGACGGCATGACCCATCGAGACCGCATCCCCGAGGCCCACGCCCTCCACCCGCAGCTCCGTCACGGGACGCCCGAAGTCGATGTCCAGGGCCTCGACGGCGCCGTTCACCACCCGGCCGCGCACACGGGCCCGGCCCTCCACGGCGCCCGGCTCCACCCGAAGCTCGACCCCGGTGTCGGCCAGGATCGCGCGGGGGCGCGGCGGCGGCGGGCCGTCGGGCGCCCAGGACAGCGCGACGGCTCCGCCCCCGGGGACGGCGAAGCCCCCGCGGCCCACGGGCACGAGGCGCGGCCCGGAAAAGCGAAGGCCGGCGCCCGCGGCCCGCAGGCTGGCCCGGGCGCCGTCCGGCAGCGCGAAGCGAAGCGCCCCGCCCTCGACGGGAACGGCCCCGCGCAGCGTGAGGGTGTGCACGCCGGCGGGCAGCGTGCCGCGGAGCTGGAGGCCGCCGCCAGCGCTGTGCACGGCGACCGAGGCCGGCAGCGGGCGCCCGTCGAGGGTGAGGGCCTCCAAGACGAGGCCGGCGCCCAAGGCGACGGAGAAGGGGCGCCCGCCCTCGTAGACCCGCAGCGTACCCTCCCAGCGGAGGGACGCCGCCGCTGCCCCCGCGCCGGCCAGCGCCACCTGGGCCGCCACGCCGTCCCAGGCCGCGACGAGCGGCGCGCGCGCCGGGGCGGACTCCGCCAGAGGCACCAGCGCCGACAGCGGCACCACGACGACCTCGGCCGCGCGCGCAGGCGCCCCCGCCACCGCGATCCCCAACGCTGCGAGCCGAACCCAACCCACCGCGGCGCCCCCGGGGACCGGACAACGCCGGGATGGCCGGGTTCCGGTCATCCGGCGCGCCGCGCGGAGCGGCGCCAACGCGGCAGGACCCGACCCGTGCGCGCCGCCCACGCCTCCCACGCGGCGCCGAAGCGCCCCCGCAACATCGCGTCTTCGTCCGGCACCCGCACCGCGACGAGCAGCGAAGTGGCCAGGAGCTGGACCAGCGGCGGGACGGCGTTCGCCGCCAGCAAGCCAAAGCCCGCCGCCATGACGTAGGACGCGAGGTACATCGGGTGCCGGACGTGCGCGTAGGGGCCCGCGGTGATGAGACGGTGCCCGGCGCGCAGCTCCAACACCGGGGACCACTCGATGCCGAGCGTGCGGTGGACCCACACGAAGAGCCCGAGACCCAGCGCGCCCAGCGGCCCGCCGACGAGCAGCCGAACCGCGCCGGGGATGGGCAAGGCCGCGCCGTCCAGCAGCGACGAGAAGAACCACAGCAGGTGCGGCACGAGGAAGGACGCGAGCATCACCCGGGTGATGCGCCGCTCCCGGCTGGCAAAGTGCGCATCTCGCGGGCCCGCCGCGCGGTAGGGCCGCTCGTACCAGGCCCGCGCCCCGAGCATCCCCAACAGGAGAAAGCCCAGAACCAATCGGCACAAGCCATCCAATGCGGCGGCGATGGCGATGGCCTCGGCTTCCTCCACGTCCCCTCCCCCGCCCATGCGCCCGGCCCTTGCCACCCGCGTCGGAGCCGTTTAGTCGCGCGGTTCCGCCCGCGCCACGGCGGGCCCCGGATCCCCATGCCGCGACACTTCCTCGCCCTGCCCGATCACAGCCCGGCGGAGATCCGCGCCCTCCTGGATCTCGCCCACCGCATCAAGGCCCGCCCGGGGGACTGGTCGCGCGCCTGCGCGGGCCGCAGCCTCGCGATGGTCTTCCAGAAGCCGTCCCTGCGCACGCGGGTCAGCTTCCAGTCCGGGATGTTCCAGCTCGGCGGCCAGGCGACCTTCCTCGGGCCCAAGGAGCTGCAGCTGCACCGCGGCGAGAGCGTGGCGGACACGGCGCGGGTCCTGTCCCGCTATGTCGATGGCATCATGTGCCGGCTGTTCGCCCACAATGACCTGCTGGAGTTCGCGCGGTACGCCACGGTTCCCGTCATCAACGGGCTCACCGACTGGAACCACCCGTGCCAGGTCTTGGCCGACTTGATGACCATCGAGGAGAAGCGCGGGTCCCTGGCGGGGCGGCGCCTCGCCTACGTCGGCGACGGCAACAACATGGCGCACAGCCTGCTGTTCGGCGGGGCGCTCATGGGCATGCACGTCGCTGTGGCCCACCCGGACGGCTACGCGCCCGACCCGGGGGTGGTCGCCCGCGCGCGGCAGATCGCGGCCGACACCGGCGGCAGCGTGGAGATCACGACGAGCCCGGAGGCCGCGGTGGACAGCGCCGACGCCGTCTACACCGATGTCTGGGCGAGCATGGGCCAGGAGGCCGAGCGCGAGGCCCGCCTGCGCGCCTTCGCG
>JBEIVK010000316.1:0-5011 GCA_040373935.1 Alphaproteobacteria bacterium | reverse complement strand
GGGTTGGCGGGCGTGTGCGGTGCCGGGGCGTCGCGGGCAGACTTGCGCGCCGGGCCTGGCGCGTCGGGGGCGATGGAGCTGCCCTCCGGGCGGGGGCAGGCCGCGAGGGCGATCAGGCACCAGAGGATTTTTTGCATGACGCATTGTGGCAGACGCGCGCGGCGCTTCGGCGCGGCCCGGTGGCGCGTGCTAGACCGGGGACATGCCGCGCGCGTCCGCCGTCGCCTCCTTCCCGTCTGCGCTCCTGTTCGCGTGGATCCCCGCGAGCGCGGCCGCGTTCCTGTGGGTGCATCCGGCGGCGTTCGCGGGCCCGGCGGGGGCGCCTCTGCTCGTGCACCACGGGGTCGCGATGGGGCTTCTCGGTGGGGCTGCCGTGCTCGGTCGCTGGCGCTCGGAGCCGGGGCGCCTGCTCGGCCTGCTGGGGCTCCTGGCCGCCGCGTCGGTGCTGGCGCGTGGCCTCCTGGCGTCGCCCGGGGCGGGGTTCTGGGTGGTTCTCGCGGCGGTGTTGTCGGCCCTCCGTTTGACCGTGCCTTTGCCGCCGCCGCGGGCCCGGGGCGTCCAGGCCCCGCTGCCTGCGGCGCGCGAGGCGGGGGCGCTCGCGTTCGCGGTCTGGGCCACGGGTTTGCTGGTCGAGGGGCCGCCGCGCGGGCCTGCGCTCGCGGCCGTTCTGGGGACGAGCCTGGTCCCCACCGCCCTGCTGCTGGCGCACGCACGTCGGCGCGCGCGCGCCGGGGAGCCCGCCGCCGGGTGGGTGGCCGCAGCCGTCGGTCCGTGGGCCGGCCTCGCGGCGTGGGCGTGGTCACCGGGCCTGGCGTATCTGTTGCTTGGGGGGGCAGGCTTGGCGCCGTGGGCGGCGGCCGCGCCCGCGCGTCCCGGCGTGCGCCGCGGCGCGTGGCTGGACCTCCTCATCGACAATCCCGCCCGGCTGCTGGTCGCCACGTTCGCCGCGCTCTCCCTCGGCGGCGCCGCGCTGCTTCGGCTGCCCCTCGCGTCCACGGCCGCGCCGGCCAGCTTCATCGACGCGCTGTTCACCGCGGTCTCGGCGTGTTGCGTCACCGGCCTCGGTGTGCTGGACACTCCCACCTTTTTCACGCCCTTTGGCCAAGCCGTCATCCTCCTGCTGATTCAGGTGGGCGGGCTCGGCATCATGACCTTCTCCACCGCCGCGGTCGTCCTGTTGGGAGGGCGCCTCTCGGTGCGGCACGAGGGGGCGGTCCTCGGGCTGGTCGGCGCAGAGCGGCGCGATCGGCTGCGCGAAGACCTGAAGCGCGTGCTGGTGGTCACCTTTGGCGTTGAGGCGGCCGGCGCGGTGCTGCTCACCGGGGCGTTCATCGCGGGCGGCGAGCCGTTCGGCAGCGCCCTGTGGCGCGGCGTGTTCACCGCCGTCAGCGCGTTCTGCAATGCCGGCTTCGCGCTGCAGTCGGACAACCTCATCTCGTACAACGGCTCCCCGTTCATCCTTCACACCGTCGCCCTGCTCATCATCGCAGGCGGGCTCGGCCCGGCGGTCCTGGCGGTTCTGCCTTCGGTCTTGCGGGGCCGGAAGGTCCCGCTCACCGCGTCGCTCGGCCTTGTCACGGCGGCCGCGTTGCTCGTCGTGCCAGCGGTCCTCATCGGCGCGGCGGAGTGGTCCAACGCCCTCGCCCCGCTCTCCACGGCCGACAAAATCCACAACGCGTGGTTTCAGTCCGTCACGCTCCGCACCGCGGGCTTTAACTCGGTGGACCTCACGGCCCTTCGCCCGGCCACCCTCACGGTCATGCTGCTGTGCATGTTCGTCGGGGGCGGCTCGCAATCGACGGCCGGCGGCGCGAAGACGACGACCATCGCCCTGCTGGTGCTCGCCGTGGTGGCCGCGGTGCGGGGGCAGGAGCACGTCTCGGCCTTTCGGCGCCGCGTCTCGCACGACACCATCTACAAGGCGGCCGCGATCGCCACGCTCGGCGCACTTTCTGTCGTGGGGGCGCTCCTCGCGGTGCAGCTCACCCAGGAGCTCCCGTTCGAGCTCGCGCTGTTTGAGGTCGTCAGCGCGCTCGGCACGGTCGGCCTCACCATCGGGGCGACGCCCCGCCTCGACGACGTGGGGCGCCTGCTCATCTCGGCCTGCATGTTCATGGGGCGCGTCGGCCCCATGACGCTGTTCCTCCTCCTCGTCGGCCGCCGCCAGCCCCGCCGCCCCGCGCTCCCGGAAGAGGCGGTGGCCGTGGGTTAGCCCGGAGTTCGCATGCAACGTCAAGCCCTCGTCATCGGTCTCGGCCAGTTCGGCATGTCCACCGCCCGCTCCCTCGCGTCCTTCGGCGTGGAGGTCATCGCCGTCGACGCGAAGCAGTCCCGCGTCGACGAGGCCGCCGACTTCTGCGCCGACGCCCTCTGCTTCGACGCCCGTGACACCGACCTGCTCGCCAGCACCGTCCCGGGCAGCCGGGACCTCTGCCTCTGCGCGGTGGGCGATGAGGCGCGCGAGGCCAACATCCTCATCACGGCGATGCTCCGCGAGATGGGCGGCACGCGGATCATCGCGCGGGCCACCGACCCGCTCCACGCGCGCATCCTGAATGCGGTGGGCGCGCACGAGGTGGTGAACCCGGAGGCGGCCTTCGGGCAGCGCCTCGCCGCGCGGCTCGCGCACCGCGGCATCCTCGACGAGGTGGACCTTGGGGACGGCCTGGTCTTCACCGAGCTGGCCGCCCCGGCGGCGTTCGTCGGGCGCGCGTTGGTCGACCTGGCCCTGCCACAGCGGCACGGGATCACGGTCGTCGGCCTGCGCCACAAGAGCGGGGCGGAGCGTCGGTTCGTCAAGCTGGACCCGCGCCGTCCCCTCTCGGCGGACGACACGCTGCTCATCGTGGCGCCGGCGGGCGCCGTCCACGACCTCACGCGGCGGGTCTGAGATGCGCATCCTCACCGAGGTTCGCCTGGGGCTCGGTGCCCTGCTCGTCCTTCAGCTGCTCACCACGCTCGGCGCCGTGGGGTTGCTCCAGCGCACCGGGCCCGCGGTCGCGCGCATCCTCGATGAAAACGTCGCGTCCATCCGCGCTGTCGAGGACATGACGATGGCGCTCGTCCTCGCGGATTCGCAAGACGAGGACCTCACCCTGGCGTCGTTCCGGGAGGGGCTTGCCCGTGCCCGGTCCAACATCACCGAAGAGGACGAGCGCGGTCACATCGCCGTACTGGAGCGTCAAGGCGCGGCGGCCGTCGCCGGAGACATCACCCAAGTCCGGCCGGTCTCGGCGGCGCTGTCGGGGCTCTCGGAGGTGAACCACGCGTCCATGCGTGCGGCCGACGAGACGGCGCGCCGCCTCGCATACGGCGGGGCCTGGGCCATCATCGGGTCTGGCAGCCTGTCGCTGCTCATCGGTGTCTTGCTCGCGCGCCGCCTGCAGCGCCGCCTCGCCGCCCCGCTCGCCGAGATCGTGGAGGCCCTGGAGGCACGCCGCGGCGGCAACCCGTATCGGCGGGCCGCGGTGGGCGAGGCCCCCGCCGAGCTGGTGCAGGTCGCGCGCGAGGTGAACCTCCTCCTCGACGGCCGCTGCGCGCTCCAAGAAGGGTCCCCCGCGCCGGACGTGGGCCCGGCGTTGCACCGCCTCCTGCTCTCTCTGTTGGATGATGCGCCCAGCCCTGTCGTCGTGCTTGGCGCCGACGGCACCGTCCTCGCCCAAAACCAGCACGCTTTCGCGCTCCTCGCTGGGGTCGCCGGCGAGGAGCGGCTGCGCGAGCTGCGCGCCGGGAGCGGTCACGGGTGGCACGTGGACGACGACCGCGTGCCGGGGCTGCGATGGGCCCGCTGGTCGGGCGCCGCCCCTGATTCCCCGCCCGCTGAGGTCTCCCATGGACGCTGACACCCTCTACGAGTTGATCGCCGACGCCGCGCAGGCCGCCCGCGAAGAGCGCCTCCCGGACGACGTGCCGCTGGCCCGCCGCTTCGTCGGCGGTGAGCTCGCCCTCATCGACGGCGAGGGCCGGGAGGTCAAGCGCCTTCCCATCGATACGCTCTTCAAGAAGGTCACCGCCCTCCGCGAGCGCTTGCGCGTGATGGAGCAGAAGATCAACAACCACGAGGGTCTGGACGCCCTGGATCGCGCAGAGTTGCAGGCCTCCATCACGCGCTGCTACGGCACGCTCACGACGTTCAACCTCCTCTTCCGGGAGGAGTCGCACCGCTTCCGGGGCACCGGCGGCGCGGGCGACTGACCGCGGCTCGACGGCGGTGCGTCTCCGGGTAGGGCCGAGGCATGCACCGGGATCCGCTCCTCATCGCCGCCGTCCAGGCCGCCGTGCTCCTCGGTTGTGCGGCCGTCCAGGCCCGCTCCGCGGCCGGGGCTGGGCTGTTCGGCCCGGCGGTCGCGGCTGCTCTCGCCACCTTTGGGGCTCTGCTCGTCCGGCGGGCGCTTCGCCGCCCGTCCCTCGGGTTGGGCGCCCTCGCCGGCCCGGCTGCGGCCGTCCACGCCGTCCTGTACGCGGGCGCGTGGCTGGCGTGGGGCGCCCCGGATGGGGCCGCGCCGGCCGTGCTGGCGACCGGGGGGGCCGCGCTCGGGTTGGTCGGTGGGTTTTTCGGGCTGCTCGGCGTGACCTGCGCCTTTTCGGCCGCCGCCGGGGCCAGCCCCGCCGACACGGGGCCGGGCGGCTCAGCGGTGGGATGATGTTGAGGGCAGGGGGCTCCGCAGGGTGCCTCGCTCCTTGGGTTTTCCTGCGTCGCCCCCCGCAACGCCCCTGGGGCGAGGGAGCGGGCGCCGGCCCTGCGGGGCCCGCGCACCGGCCTACTCGTCGAGGTCGTCGTCGTCTTCCCAGTCGTCGATGGGGCGCTTGGCCCGCTTCTTGTCGGGCGGGCGGCGCTTTGGCTTCGCGTCCCAGTCGTCGTCCCGGGGAGGGCCTTTGGCGCGGGGGCCGCGGGCCGGTCCCCCCGCGTCCTTCCCGCCGCTGAACGGGTCGTCTCCGAAGCCGCCGGGCGGGCCGCCGTAGCCGCCGCCGGGCGGGCCGCCGTAGCCGCCGCCGCGGGGGCCGCCGTAGC
>JBEIVK010000173.1:0-7380 GCA_040373935.1 Alphaproteobacteria bacterium | reverse complement strand
GGCAAGGCGGGCAAGGCGGGCACGGCCTCCGGCCCACGCGGGGCGGGCGGGCCGGGTCGGCCGGGGGGCAGCGCGTCGGCGAGCAGCGGCGGCGGTCGCACCACGCGCGACGCCATGAAGGCCGCCGGGTTCCTCCAGCTTCGCAGCCAGCAGTTCCGACTCGCCGTAGAGGCATCGCGCACCGCCCTGGAAAAGGGCGGGACCGAGGCGGACCTCCTCGTCTACGCAACCGCCTGCGCCCGGCTGGGGGACTTCACGACGGCGCGCGGCTCCGGCCTGGGCCTCGACGGCGTGGACGGCTGGGACCTCTACGGCATGCGCGGGCAAGCCGACGCCTTGCTCGCGCTCGGCGACGCGGCCGCCGCCCGGGCCCTGCGCCGCTCGCGGCTGGTGGACCCTCTCGGGGACGCCGAAGAGATGACGATTCACCTCACCCTCCTCGACGACGCCCTCGCTGCCGGCGACCTCGAGGCGGCCGCGGAGGCGCTGTCCTGGGCCGAGGCGGTCGCACCCGACGCCCCTGCGGTTCACGGCGCTGCCGCCGAGCTCGCCTTGGTCGAGGGCCGCTGGGACGACGCGGAGGCTGCGCTGTGGCTGGCCGCACCGGACGGCGCCCGTTCGACCGCCGAGTACACGCTCTCGGCCGGCCGGGTCGCGCTGGCGCTGGGAGATCTCGACGCCGCGGAGGACCTCACGCGCGCGCTCATGCGCGGCAACCCACGAGACCCGCGGGCGATCCGCTTGCGCGCAGAGGTCTTGCTCAGCGAGGGAGACGCGGCCGGCGCGCTCAGCTTGCTCAACCGCAACTTCGCGCGCACCTGGGGCGAGCTCTGGCACCCCGAGTTGCTCGCGGTCGAGGCGGTGGCCCTGCACCATCACGGGGACACCGAGGGCGCCCGCGCCGCGCTGGGCCGGGCGCGCACGCTCTACCCGGCGAGCCCGTTCACGGCTTCCGCGGCCGTCTGGCTCGCGGCGCCGCCGCAAGGGCCGGGACGGTAACTCCCGCTGGCGTTACGCTGGCGCGCGGAGGCCGCATGCTCGACCGACTGAAGACCCTCGCCCGCGACCTGTGGTGGACGGGAGACCCGCAGGCGCACGCGTTCTGGGAGTCCTTGGACCCGGCGTTGTGGTCTGCCATCCAGCACAATCCGGCCACGCTGCTCGATGAGCTGGGCTGGTCCGAGCTGCCTGCAGCCCACGTCGCCGCCGCCGAGGCCCTCCTGGCCCGGCACGCGGCCGCCCTCGCCGTGCCGCCGGCCGAGGATTGCCCGCCGACCGCCTACTTCTCGATGGAGTTCGGCCTCCACGAGAGCCTGCCGATCTACTCAGGCGGCCTCGGGATGCTCGCGGGGGACCACCTCCGCTCCGCGTCGGACCTGGGCGAGCCGCTGGTCGCGGTGGGGATCTTCTGGCACCAGGGCTACTTCCGCCAGGTGCTTCACGACGGCCGCCAGTGTGCCGCCTACGGCACCAACGACGTCCGCCGCCTGCCCGTCACCCGGCTCGTGGACGCCGAGGGCACGCCGGTGCGGGTGCGCGTGCCGGTCGGGACGGAGGCCCTGGAGGTCGGCGCGTGGGTCGTGCAGGTCGGCCTGGTGCGGCTGTACCTGCTCGACACCGACCTCCCCTCCAACAAGCCGGCCTGGCGCCAGCTCGTGCACCGGCTCTACGGCGGCACCAACCACGACCGCCTGCTGCAGGAGGTCGTGCTCGGCATCGGCGGCGTGCGGATGCTGGAGGCGGCCGGCGAGACGCCGCGCATCTACCACATGAACGAGGGGCACGCGGCGTTCCTGACCTTGGAGCTCTGGGCCCGCGGGATCGCGCAGGGCTTGGACCCGGACACCGCCTGGGCCCGCGTGCGCGCGCACTGCGTGTTCACGACGCACACGCCCGTCCCCGCCGGGCACGACCGCTTCTCCTGGGACGAGCTGGAGTCCGTCCTCGGCCCGTGGAAGCACGTGCTCGGGCTGCCGGCCGGCGCCTTCATCGAGAAGGGCCGGGTCCGGACGCTCGACCTCGACGAGTCCCTGTGCATGACCGTCCTCGGCATGCGGGGGAGCCGCATCACCAATGGCGTGTCCGCGCTGCACGGCGATGTCACGAAGGTCATGTGGGCGGGGCTGAAGGAGCCCATCACGAGCATCACGAACGGTGTGCATCCGGGCGCATGGCTCGCCCCCGAGACCGAGGCGCTCTGGGACGCCCACCTGCCCGCGTGGCGCGCCCACCTCGAAGACCCCGCGTTCTGGGCGGACATCGGCAAGCGGGTGCCCCGCGCCGCGAGCCACGCCGCCCGCCAAGCGCGGCGCGCGCGCATGGTGCGCGGCATCTCGGCCCGACTCGGCCGCCCGGTGCTCGACGCGGCGCTGCCCACCCTCGGCTTCGCACGCCGCTTCGCCACCTACAAGCGCGGGGACCTCCTCTTCCGAGACCCGGATCGCCTGCGCGCCATCCTGGACCGCGACGTGCAGATCGTCTTCGCCGGGAAGGCCCACCCGGCGGACATCCCCGGCCAGGAGGTGCTGGCGACGGTGCTGCGCTTCGCGCGGGATCCGGCCTTCCGGGACCGCCTGGTCTTCGTGCCCGACTACGACATGCACATCGGCCGCCTCCTCACGAGCGGCTGCGACGTCTGGCTGAACACGCCGCGGCGCCCGCGCGAGGCCTCTGGCACCTCCGGCATGAAGGCGGCCATCAACGGCAACCCGAACTGTTCGGTGCTCGATGGGTGGTGGCCCGAGGCCTTCGACGGCACGAACGGCTGGGCCGTCGGCGACGACCGCGACGACGCCGACGAGGCGGCCCAGGACGCCCGGGACGGCGAGGCCCTCTACGCGCTGTTGGAGGGGGTGGTGCCCGCCACCCTCCACGACGAGACGGCGATGGAGACGATGGCCCTGCGCAGCATGGCCACCTGCGTGCCGGCCTTCAACACGCACCGCATGGTGCGTGCCTACGCGCGCACGCTCTACCGCCCGACGCCCCGCGTGGCCGAGCCCACCCGCTGAGCCCGAAGGCGGGGCGGGCGGGCGCCGGTCAGGCCTCGCCCGCCTTGCGCGCGGCGATCTTGCGGCGGATCTCGTCCATGTCCAGCCCCTTGACCTGGGTGATGAGATCCTCCAGGGCGGGGGCGGGCAAGGCACCGGGCTGCCCGAAGACGCCAATCTGATCGCGGAAGACGACGAGCATCGGGATGGACCGGACGCCGAACTGCGCGGCCAACTCCGGCTGGGCCTCCGTGTCGATCTTGCCGAAGACGGCGTCCGGGTGGGCGTCCGACGCGCGCTCGAAGACCGGCCCGAAGGAGCGGCAGGGGCCGCACCACTCCGCCCAGAAGTCGAGCAGGACGAGCGGGTTGTTGCGGACGACTTCTTCGAAGTTCTCGGACGTGATCTCAATCGTGGCCATGGGCCCTCCCGCCGTGCGGCTGCGCACCATCTACACGCCAATCGGGCGACGGCCAGCGCCCCCACGGCCGAAATCCGGACCGCCCCTCCCCCACGGTCGCGTCCGGGCCGGGGGCGTTAGGCTGCCACGGATGCGCACCGCCCCGCCGTCCCGCCTGCGCCCGGCCGCCGCCGATGCCCTGCGCGCCGCCGTCGCCGAGGCCGGCGGGGTGGAGATCTTCGCGGTCGGTCGGGTGGACGTGGACGGCTGCGTCACCGAGGTCGAGGTCCACGCGCGCGGCCAGGCGGGCGCGGTCAACGCCGTGCGCGGGCGGGCCCACCCGGGCGACGTCGTGCTCCACAACCACCCGTCCGGCGTTCTGCTTCCCTCCGACGCCGATCTGTCGCTGGCCGGCGCGTTCGGCGACGACGGCATCGGCTTTGTCATCTTCGACAACGACGCGAAGCGGGCGACGTGGGTCGTGGAGCCGCACCGACGCGAGCCCCGCGCGCTGGACCTCGCCGGCGTCCGCGCCTTTTTCACGGAGGCGATGCCGCGCGCGATGCCTGGCCACGAGGCGCGTCCCGGGCAGGCCGAGATGGCGGCGGCCGTCGGGAGCGGCCTCAACGCCGGGGCGGTGCGGGTGCTGGAGGCCGAGACGGGCACGGGCAAGTCCCTCGCCTACCTCGTCCCCTCGGCCCATTGGGCCCTCGCGAACAACAGCCGGGTGGTGGTGTCCACCTACACCCTCACCCTGCAAGGCCAGCTCGCGTCCTCCGACATCCCGGTGCTCGGGCGCGCGGGGCTCGTCGTCCGCACCGCCATCCTGCGCGGCCGAACCAACTACCTGTGCAAGCGCCGCCTCGCCGAGGCGCTGGAGGACACCCCAGCCGACGCCCCGCAGCGGGCCTCGCTGGACGCGCTCGCCGCCTGGGCCGCGCACAGCAGCGAAGGCACCCGGCAAGAGCTGTCGTTCCCGCTGGAGGACGTCCTCTGGGAGCAGGTCGAGTCGGACCACGACCAGACGCTCCGCGCCAAGTGCCCCCATTACAATGAGTGTTTCTACTATGGCGCCCGCCGCCGCGCGGCCGACGCCCACCTGCTCGTCGTCAACCACGCGCTGCTCCTCGCGGACCTCGCGGTGCGCCAAGAAACCGGGAAGGACGGCATCCTGCCGCGCTACGAGCGGGCGGTCATCGACGAGGCGCACCACCTCGAAGACGCCGCGACCAGCCTCTTCTCGGGCCGGGTGACGGCCCGCTCCCTGCGCTACGCGGTCGGCAAGCTGCTGGACCGCAAGCAGCGGCTGCGCGCGCGCGGGGCCCTGGGCCAGCTGTACCAACGCTTCGTGGACGACCCGCGGAGCAGCCTCCCGGGAGACCGCCGGGACGCGCTCGCCGCCGCCCTCGACGCCGCCGGTGACGCCTGCAAGGATCTCTCCGTCCACGCTGCGGCGCGGGTGGACGGCCTCGCCGTCGAGCTGCTGGACCCGGCCCGCCGCCCCGCGCTCCGCTTCGACCGCGCCTTTCGCGCGGAGCCGCAGTGGCCGGAGCGCGTCGAGCCGGCGCTGCGACTGCTCGACGCCCAGCTCGTGGCCGCCACCGACGCCCTCGCCCGCGTGGTGCTCATCCTCGCAGACCTCTCCGACGAGGACCGCGCGCGCCAGCCGCAGCCGCTGTTCGACGTCGAGCGGGCCAGTCGGCGCCTCACCACCGCCCACCGCGTGCTGCAGCGCGTTCTGTCCGACGCCCGCGACGACGTCGCCTGGGCCGAGATCGCGCGGGCCGGCCGCCAAGGCGCCATGGCCGGCGCCATCTGCGCGGCCCCCATCGAGGTCGCGCCGAAGATCCGCGCGGCGCTGTTCGACGCCGTCCCGGGCGTGACGCTCACGAGCGCCACCTTGCGCGTCAACCGAAGCTTCGCCCATCACTTTGCGCGGGTGGGCTTGGAAGGCCCGGGGCTGCCCCCACCCGAGGGGCTGGAGGCCGCGTTCTTCGCGTCGCCTTTTGACTACCCGCGCCAGGCCGTGCTCGGGCTGCCGCGGGACTTGCCGCCGCCCGAGGCCGCCGGCTGGGACACCGCCATCGGAGACGCCGTGGTGGCCGCCGTCGAGGCCGCCCGCGGCGGCGCGTTCGTGCTGTGCACCTCCCACGACCTCGCGCAGATCCTCCACCGCCACGCGGCCCGCGCCCTCGGCGACCGCTTCCCGCTGCTCCTGCAGGATGGCTGCTCCAAGGATCTCCTGCTCGAGCGCTTCCGCGCCGCGGGGAACGCGGTGCTGTTCGGCACCGACTCCTTCTGGGAGGGCGTCTCGGTGGCCGGGGCGGCGTTGCGGCTCGTGATCATCCCGCGGCTGCCGTTCCGGGTGCCGACCGAGCCGGTGCAGGCCGCGCGCTACGAGGCGATCCAAGAGCGCGGCGGGGACCCGTTCCGCGAGTACGCACTCCCGCAGGCCATCCTGCGGCTGCGCCAGGGCTTCGGCCGCCTCATCCGCACGGGCCGGGACCGCGGCGCCGTGCTGGTGCTGGACCGCCGCGTCCATGACCGCTGGTACGGCCGCGTGTTCCTCAACAGCTTGCCCCCGGCCGCCCAGGCCACCGGCCCCTTGCCCGCCGTGCTCGAGCGGGTGCGGAGCACGCTCGGCATCGCCCCGGTGGACCGCCCGCCGCCGACCGGCTAACGGGCCCGGCCACGCACGGAGACCCCATGCCGAACCCCGCCATCCCGCGCGACACCGTCCACGCCTCCAGCGAAGCCTGCGGCGCCGATCCCCTCGCCTTCCAGCCCATCGCCACGCGGCTCATCAAGGAGCAGCGCCGCCTGTCCCGCTTCGTCGAGGAGTCCGCCCAGGCCCTCGGCAACCTGGAGACCCAGGTCGTCATCTACATGCTCTCCGTCTGCTTGCGCGTGTTCGAGCAGCGCGGTGGCCGCATGAAGAAGGTCTCGCAGGCCGACATCGACGCCGCGCTGCGGCGCATCCAGGCCGTCGTGCCCCAGCTCCTGCCCGCCGACGGCGCCTTCGCCGAGCGCGCCAAGGCCGTGGACTGGCGCGCGCAGCCGCACCTGCTCGACGAGGTGCTGTGGGCCCTCTACGAGCGCACCGACGCCGACAAGAAGCCCGGCGAGGTCGACCTGGACCCCGGCAAGTCCGCCCTCGTCTACCTCGCCCTGTGGGCGGCGGTGGAGGCGATGGACGCCAACTGGTCCGCCCCGGCGGCCTAAACCCCGCGCCTCACCAGGCCGCCGCCCCCAGGCTCACCGAGTAGCCATCACAGTCGGTGCCGGGGGGCAGCGCGACCTCGGTGCGGCCCGTGCTGTGCGGCGCGATGTCCGCCAGCTCGGCCGCCCAGGCCTCGCCGCAGCGCACATCCACGCGCACGGCCTGAATGGCCCGCCCCGCGCGGTTGTGCAGCAGCACCTCCACCTCCACCCGGCCATCCGGGTGCCGCGTGGCGGTGCTCTCCAGCTCGGCCCACCAGCGGACCTCATCGCTCGCGTCCACCACGCGCGGCTGGAGATGAAGCTCCTTGCGCGACTGGTCCACCGTGACCAAGAAGCGCCGGGACACGTTGAGGCCCAGCAGCCCGGCGTGGCCTTCCGTTGCGCACTTGTCGCAGACGCCCACCGTCACGCCTTCGACGAGCAGCCCGCCGAACCACGCGCGCTCCAACAGCACGAGGGGGGCGCGCCGCTCGCCGTTGGCGGTGAAAAACGTGATCTCCGGCGCATCGCGCGGCACCGACACCCCGAGGCGCCGCAGCGTCGCCCGGTCCAGGGTGGTCAGCGTGGCGCCCGTGTCGAAGACCAGGGGGACCTCGACCGGCACGCCCGAGCGATCCTCCAGCTCCAATGGGACGATGAGCGAGACGCCCTCGCCCTCGTAGGGCAGCACCCCGCCCCCATCCGGCGCCGGCGCCGCGGGCGCGACGGCGGCGACGGGCGCCGGCGCCGCGACCGGCAACGACGCGACCGCCGGCGCGGAGGGGAGCG
>JBEIVK010000664.1:0-2638 GCA_040373935.1 Alphaproteobacteria bacterium | reverse complement strand
GGGTGCCGGCCGGCAGGCCGGCAGGCGCCCGCGGCCTGTCCCGCTACAGCCCGAGGGACCACCACACGGAGTTGCGGAACATCGCGCCGACCTGCGCTTCGGCCGACGCGCCCAGGGTGCCGTGGTTGGCCATGCCCACGCTCATCGGCAGCATCGCCGCGCGCACGCCCGTCGCGGCGTCCTCGTAGACCGACCAGGCCGCCGTGCCGTTGCCGGCCCGCGCCAGCACCACCACGCCGCCGCCCCAGTCTGCCGCGGCGTCGATGTCGTAGGGGTAGACGAAGGAGGCGGGCACGCCGCCCGGGCCGCCGAGCGCGGCGTGGGCGGTGCCGGTGAGCGCGACCGAGAGGTTGGTGGTGCCGTTGGAGCCGGCCGCTTGCAGGAGCGTGAGGGGCTCCTCGCCGCTCACGTTGCCGGCCATCCAGGCGAGGTCGTCGCCGAGCATCAGCGTCGCCGTGCCGACCGCCCGCGCGGCGAGCAGGGCGTCGACGAGGGGCTGCTGCGCTGCCACCCACGACCAGCCGCAGTCGCTGAACACGACGAGATCGTAAGCGCCGAGGTCCACCCCGGCCGACGCCCAGCCGGCCGCCGGCTCGTCGTGGCGGTCCATGCCGAGGAGCAGCGCCTGGAGATGCGCCTCGAGCACCGCCTCTTCGGCCGCCGTCCCGGCCGCGGGCGTCAGGCTCGGGTGCCCCACCGCCGTGGTGCAGGCCGTCGCGAAGACCACCGCCACCGCCGCCTCGTCCACCACGCCGTCGCAGTCGTCGTCGTCTCCGTCGAGCCGCTCCACCGCCCCCGGGCGCTCCGCGGCGTCGCCGTCGTCGCAGTCCCGCGTGTCCAGGCCGTAGCCCGCGGGGGCCTCGCAGGACCACCGCGCCGCCCCGGCGTCCCCGTAGCCGTCGCCGTCGGCGTCGGGGTACCAGGCCGTCGCGTCCACCGCGCCCACGTCCACCGCGCCGTCGCAGTCGTCGTCGATCTCGTTGCAGACCTCCGGGTCGTCGGGCGACACCGCGGCGTCGCCGTCGTCGCAGTCGGTGTCTCGCGCCACGTGGCCGGCCGGCGCCGTGCAGGCCCAGCGCAGCGCCGCCGGATCCCCGTGCCCGTCGGCGTCGGCATCGGCGAACCAGGGCGCCGCCGTCGTGAGGTCCAGCCCGGCGTCGGCGTCGTCGGCCGCGCCGTCGCAGTCGTCGTCCACGCCGCCGTTGCACACCTCGGCCGCGCCGGGATGCACGGCGGCGTCGCGGTCGTCGCACTCCACGCAGGCCGCCCAGCCGTCCCCGTCGCCGTCGGCGTAGGCCACCGCGCCGTCGCAGTTGCGGTCCACCGGGTCGTCGCAGGACTCCGGCGCCCCCGGGAACACGCTGAAGTCGGCGTCGTCGCAGTCCCCGCCCTGGGCCGCCGTGCCGTCCGGCCGGGCGCAGGCGTCCACCGGCGCCCCGTCGTCCCCGTAGGAGTCGCCGTCCACGTCGACGTAGTAGCGGACCAGCAGCCCCTCGTCGGCGAAGCCGTCGCAGTCGTCGTCGGCCGCGTTGCAGACCTCGGCGGCCGCCGGGTTTACTGCGGCGTCGCCGTCGTCGCAGTCCTGCGCGTTGCCCGCCGTGCCGGGCCCCGGCGCGCAGGCGACCGCGGGCGCCGCCGGGTCCCCGAAGCCGTCGCCGTCGGCGTCGTCCCACACCGTCGTGCCCACGCCGTCGTCCACCGCGCCGTTGCAGTCGTTGTCCACGCCGTCGCAGGACTCCGGGTTGCCCGGCCACACGTCGGCCCGCGTGTCGTCGCAGTCGTTGCCGTTGCTGACGAAGCCCTCGCCGGGCCCGCAGGCGGTCTCCGGCTGCGCCGCGTCCCCGAAGCCGTCCCCGTCGCCGTCGGGGAACACTGTGTCTTGCACCCCTTCGTCGGCCTCGCCGTCGCAGTCGTTGTCCACGCCGTCGCAGCGCTCCAGGGCGCCGGGGAAGGCCGTGCTGTCCTCGTCGTTGCAGTCCTCGCCCGCGGCGTAGCCGTCGCCGTCTTCGTCGAAGGCGCCCGCCGGCACGCCGCCGGCGCCCTCTACCGCCTTGGGCGGGCCGCCGCAGGCCGCCCCGAAGGCTGCCGCCGCCACCACCGCCGCCGAGACCCAGACCGAAACCGAGAAGGAGAAGGGACGCATCGCCCGACTCTACCACACGGTGCCGCGCCGGCCGCCGCTCGCCCGCTGGCCGCCCGCGTCAGGGGCAGGCCGCCCGGACATGGGTGAAGGTGTCCCCGCCCTCCGCGAACACGAAGCCCTCGGCGTCCACCGACAGCACCGGCCACACGAGCTGCGTCTCGCCGAAGGCCACGTCGATGCGCCCCACCGCCGGCGCCGGGCCCCCCGCCGTCGCCACCCAGGTGCCGAAGGGCGCGTTGCCGCAGCCGAAGCCCACCCCGCCGTCCGCGCCCAGCAGCAGGTAGGAGGCCGGGTCGTCCGGCAGCGGCTCCACCGTCCCGCTGTCGTCCATCGACACCGCGCGCCAGGTGCCCACCAGCAGCGCCGTCAGCGACGCGTCGTCCAGGGCGTCCCCGCCGCCCGTGTCGCCGCCCGTGTCGCCGCCGGTGTCCGCGGCCGTGTCGCCGCCGGAGTCGCCGCCCGTGTCCGCCGCCGTGTCGCCGCCCCCGCCCCCGC
>JBEIVK010000299.1:0-5185 GCA_040373935.1 Alphaproteobacteria bacterium | reverse complement strand
GGCGGCGAGCACGTCGGCGAGCGCCTGGCCGTGGAGCGGGCCGGGACAGAGCGCGCCCGCCACCGCGCCGGCCGGCGGCCCGACCACCAACAGGCGCGCGCCGAGCGCCTCGGCCAGCGGACGGAGGCGGTCCCCGCCGTGCCAAGCCCGCGCCACACCGAGGGCGCCGAGGAGCGGCACGCCGTCTGGCAGGCCCAGGGCCGCGCGCCCCCGCGAACGGTCTCCCGGCGGCAACGCGGTGCCGTTGGGCAGGAGCAGGACGCGCCGACAGCCAATGTCCCCTTCCAACCACTGGACCAGCCATGGGCTCACCGCGGCGACCAGGGGCGCCGCCCGCAGCACCGCGCGCTCCCACCGCGAGGCGAGCCACGGCACCGGCAAGGTCTCGTGGGCGCGGCGCTCACGCACCGGCGGCGCGTTGACCTCCAAGACCCACGGCACCCCGAGCGCGTCGGCGGCACGCCAGCCGGCATCGGAAAAAAGGCTGTGACGCTCCAGGATCCACGCGAAGGGCCGAACGCGGCCGGCGGCGACCACGGCGTCGGCCATGCGCCGCGCCGCGCCAACCTCCCGCATCCACCGCCACGAGGAGCCCGCCCGGAGCCACGCCGGCACACCGCTGACGACGGCCCCCGGCACCGGCGGGCCGTGGACGCCGCGGGAGTCCGCCTCCACTGCAGCGAAAACGGAGACCGAACCCCGGCGGGCGAGCGCCGCGCCGAGGTCTCGCGCGTGGGCGCTGGCCCCCGAGGGCCCGCGCAAGGGGATGCCCGGCGCCGGCAGCAGGTGGGCGACCGCGCCCGCCGCGCTCACCCGGCGTGGGCGGCGGCGAACGCGTCGGCGAGGTCCGCCAGGAGGTCGCCGGCGTGCTCCACACCGCAGGAGAGGCGGATCAGGCCGTCCGGCAGCCCGATGGCGGCGCGCACCTCGGGCGGGATGGAGGCGTGGGTCATGATGGCAGGCAGCTCGATGAGGCTCTCGACGCCGCCCAGGCTCTCGGCCAGCGTGAAGATGCGGGTCGCCTCGACGAAGCGCGTGGCCGCCGTGAGATCGCCCTTCAGCACGAAGCTCACCATGCCGCCGAAGCCCGGGTAGTGCACGACCGCCACGTCGTCCCGCTGGCGCAGCCACGCGACCACCGCTTGCGCGTTGGACTGGTGCCGCTCCATGCGGAGGTGCAGCGTCTTGAGGCCGCGCAGCGTGAGGAAGCAGTCCTGGGGCCCGGGCACCGCGCCGCAGGCGTTCTGCAGCCAGCACAGGCGCTCGGCGAGCGCGTCGTCGTTGGTGATGACAACGCCGCCCACGACGTCGCTGTGGCCGTTCAGATACTTGGTGGTACTGTGGACCACGACGTCGGCGCCCAGCTCCAGCGGCCGCTGGAAGACCGGCGTCGCGAAGGTGTTGTCCACCACCACCCGCGCGCCGACCGCGTGGGCCCGCGCCGCGATGGCCGCGATGTCGCTCGTCTTGAGCAGCGGGTTGGTCGGCGATTCGAGCCAGACGAGGTCCGTCCCGGCGGGCACCGTGAAGTCCGCGCGCGTCGTGTCGGCGAAGGTGAAGTGCAGGCCGTAGCGGGCCCACTCCTTCGTGAACAGCCGGTACGTGCCGCCGTAGACGTCGTCCCCGCACAGCACGCGCGCGCCCGGCGCCAGCGTGCGGATGACCGTGTCGATGGCCGCGAGCCCCGACGAGAAGCACACGCCATGCCGCCCGCCTTCGAGGGCCGCGAGGTTGTCTTGCAGGGCGGTGCGCGTGGGGTTGTGCGTGCGGGCGTACTCCCAGGGCCAGGCCCCGGGATGCGGCTGCGCGAAGGTGCTCGTCTGGAAGATGGGGGTCATCACCGCGCCCGTCACGGGCTCGGGAGACTGCCCGGCGTGGACGGCCAGGGTGTCGATGTGCAGCTTGCCCGGCTTCATGCGCGCGCTCCGGCCGCCGCCCGCGACATGAAGTCGATGAGGTCGATGCGGGTGATGATGTCGATGGGGCGACGGGCCTTGTCCAGCACCACCGCGCACTTAAAGCGCCGGAACAGCTCGGTGAGCACGCTCACCTCCGTCGCCTCGTCCACCGTGCAGTAGCTGGCGTCGACGATCTCAGAGACCGGCGGGTCTGCCGGAGCGCCGCGCTCCAGGGCGCGCTCCAGCAGGCGCTTGTCGAAGACGACACCGACGAGGCGGCCGTCCTGCACCACGGGCACCTGCGAGATGCCGTGCATCTTGAGCAGGCCGATGACCGTCGAGACCTTCGCGCTCGGCTCCACGCTCAGCAGCTCGCGCGGCCCGCGGTCGCCCAGCAGCTCCTTCACGGTGCCGAGCCCGGCGTCCTCGTCGAGGAAGCCGTTCTCGCGCATCCAGTTGTCGTTGAAGATCTTGGAGAGGTACTTGGCCGCGCCGTCCGGCAGCAGCACCACCGCCGTCAGGCCCTCGCGGTCGTTGCGGCGCAGCCACTTGACCGCACCCGCCACCGCCGCGCCGCAGGAGCCGCCGACGAAGAGCCCCTCTTCGCGGACGAGCCGCCGCGTCATCTGGAAGCACTCGCGGTCGTTCACGCGGACCACGTCGTCGACCATCGAGAAGTCCATGGTCGAGGGGAGGAAGTCCTCGCCGATGCCCTCCAGCACGTAGCTGTGCGGCTCGGTGAGCTGCCCCGTGTGGAAGTAGTCGTAGTAGAGCGAGCCCACCGGGTCCACGCCGACGACCTTCAGGTCCTTCTTCTTTTCCTTGAAGAACTTGCCGGCGCCCGAGATCGTGCCGCCCGTGCCCATCCCGGCGATGAAGACGTCGAACTTGCCGTCGAGCTGCCCCCACAGCTCCGGCCCCGTCGTCTTGTAGTGCGCGCGCGGGTTGTCGGGGTTGTGATACTGGTTTGCGTAGAAGGCGCCCGGGGTCTCCTGCACGAGGCGCGCCGCCGTCTTGTAGTACGAGCGCGGATCGTCCGGCGAGACGTTCGTGGGCGTCACCACCACCCGCGCGCCCCAGGCCCGCAGCGCCGCGCGCTTCTCTTCGCTCTGTTTGTCGGGCAGGACGAAGATCGTCTTGTAGCCCTTGACCGCGGCCGCCATCGCCAAGCCAGCGCCCGTGTTGCCCGACGTGGCCTCGATGATGGTGGCGCCCGGCTTCAGCGTGCCGTTGCGCTCGGCCTCTTCGATGATCTCGATCGCGATGCGGTCCTTGACGGAGCCGCCCGGGTTCAGGCACTCGACCTTGGCGTAGAGCGTGGCCTTGAGGCCCTCCGTCACGTGGTTGAGCCGAACCAGCGGGGTGTCGCCCACCGCATCGAGAACGTTGTCGAACACCCTGCGCATCGGCACTCCCGAGGGGCGCGCGCCCCTGAGCGGCCGCCCTAACCGGCCCCTGTGTGCGCCGGCCACGCTGCCCGCGCGCGCTGCGTCGGCTATACTGCCCCGATGCCGGATCTCCCGGCCCCGGGGCAGACCGTGGACGACATCCGCGACCGGCTCGTGCGCAAGGGCGACTACGTCTACGGGTCCTTCTTCAAGCCCGAGGTGGTCGACGGCTTCCTGAACGGCGTCAATCCTGGCGACCGCACGGACGTGCTCGGCCGCTTCCCGTTCTCCGAGGCCTCGGTGGACGACGCGGTAGACCACGCGGCCATCGGCGCGCGGGCCTGGCGCCGCGTGTCCTTGGGGGACCGCGCGTCCGCCATCAAGCGCTTCCGGGACCAGCTCGCCCGCGGCCAAGAGCGCGTCGCGCGCCTCGTCACCCGCGAGACGGGCAAGCCCGTCTGGGAGTCGCGCCAAGAGGTGCTCGCCACCCTCCGGGCGATCGACCTCTTCCTCGAAGAGGGCCAGCCGCTGCTCGCGCCGCGCGTCATCGAAGAGATCGGCGCCCGCTCGGACCGCCTGCCCCGCGGCGTCGTCGGCATCCTGTGCCCGTACCCGACGCCCCTCCAAAGCCAAGTCACGCACACGGTCGCGGCGCTGCTCGGCGGCAACTCGGTCGTGGTCAAGCCGTCCAAGGCCACCCCCGGCGTGGGCCAGCAGGTCGCCGAGCTCTGGGACCGCTGCAAGCTGCCGCGCGGCGTCTACAACATGGTCCAGGGCCCCGGCAGCAGCGTGGGTCAAAAGCTCGTGCTGCATCCCGGCATCGACGCCCTGCTGTTCACGGGCGCCTACAGCACCGCGGCCGCCATCCGCATGGCCACCGCCGAGCGCCCGGAGCTCCCCACCGTGCTCCAGACGGGCGGCAAGGGCATCGCCGTCGTGCTCGACGACGCCGAGCTGGACCGCGCGGTCTACGAGGTCATGGTCGGCGCCTACCTCACGTCCGGCCAGCGCCACAACAGCACGGGCCGCGTCATCGTCACGGCCGGCATCTACGAGCGCTTCGTCGAGCGCCTGATGCGCCAGACCCTCCAGCTCGCTGTGGGCTACGGCTTCGACGACGACGTCTTCCTCGGCCCTGTCATCAGCGAAAACCTCCGGGCCCGCTACCGGCGCTACGGGCGGCACCTGGAGGCCGTTGGGCACCACCCGCTCGTCGAGGCCGCCGCCGAACGCACCTCCCAACGCGGCTTCTACGCCCGCCCCGCGCTCTACCGCGTCGCCTGGGACAACGGCCACCCCATGCTCCACGACGAGCCGCCGGGCCCCATGCTGCTCGTCTACAAGGTGGCCGACTGGCGCGAGGCCGCCGCCCTCCACAACCAGGCGGCGTCCCGCCCCGCCACCGCGCTGTTCTGCGCGCCGGACAGCCCGCTCCTCCCCGAGATGAAGGACCGCCTGCGCACCGGCGCCCTCAACATCAACCGCGGCACCATCGGCGCCAGCCTCCGCCTCCCCTCCGTCGGCCTCGGCCGCAGCGGCAACGGCCTCGGCGGCGGCCTGGACCTCCTCCTCTCCCTCACCCACCCGCGCTCCATGCTCATCGAGTCGCGGCCCTTCCTCGGGCTCCCCACGCTGCCCGGGACGCGCTGGGACAGCGCGACGGTGGTCGAGCCCGAGGTCGAGGTGGAGGACACCGAAGAGGACGACCTGAGCGAGTCTCTCGAGTTCGCCGCCGAGTAGGCCCGCGCCCGGCTGGTTGGCCACGGACGGCGCGGGGCGGCCCCCAGCGGCTTTTCTCTTTGGGCGGGGGCCATGGGCCCCCGCAACGCCCCGTCTCTCCTTCCTTTTCTACCGTGCCCCGCCCGGCGGCGGGCCTCCCGCCCCACCCGGCGGCGGGCC
>JBEIVK010000929.1:0-1686 GCA_040373935.1 Alphaproteobacteria bacterium | reverse complement strand
GCCTCGGTCGGTGGGGTCGCCGTGTGCAGCGCCGTCGGCGAGCGCATCCCGTCGGTGCAGCCCCACGGCCGCTGGGCGGCGTTTCTCGTCGGGTTGTTGGGCCTCGGGGCCACGTCCTTGCTGCCCGTCGTCGGGATGGCCGTGCCCGCTGCCGCGCTCACCGTTGGGCTCGGCGCCGGCCTGCTCGCTGCCCTCGCGCCCGCGCGGGGCTGACCTCGCCCGCCCCCGCCGCGGCGGGAGGCCTGCGCCTACTCGTCGAGGTCTTCGACGGACGCGCGGCGGGGCGGGGGGGCGGACGGCGCCCCCGCGGGGCGGCTCGGCTTCCAGCCGTCCTTCGGGTCCAGCGTGAGGCGGTAGAGGTCGGTGAAGGTGCCGTCGGGGGCGCGGAACCGGAAGAGGAGGTCCAGGGTCTCGCCGTAGACGCTCACCTGCCACCAGCCGGTGACCGGGAGCGCCGCGGGCGCGTACGCCCCGGTGAACCCCGCGTAGGACCCGCGGGCCTTCGCTTGGTCCACCAAGACCGGCGGGAGCTCGATGCGCCGGGCCTCGATGTCGAGGGCCGTCATCAGCGCGAGGTCAAAAACGGGCTCGAGCTGGAGATCCTCGTTGCGCCCTGCCTGATCTGCGCCGCCCCAGCGCCGCAGCGGCTCGGCCGGCGCCCCGCCCCCTCCCGCGCCGATGTGGGCCGCGCCGAAGGGGCCGTCGGGCAGGATGACCTGGGCGGCGTGATGGCCCGCGCCGAACACCGCCCGGACCTTCAGCAGCCCGACCGACTCCTCGACCCAGTCGAGCAGCTCGGCCGGCCCGCCGCCGCGGTTCATGTCGGCCTCGCGGCCGGCGAGGTCCAGCACCGGATCGTGCATGAAGATGAGGATGCCGTCGTACTCACCCTTTTTGACGACGCGCTGCACGTAGTTGCGCTGCTCGGTCCACCGCGAGCCCAGGCGCTCCTTGCCGGAGTCCAGCACGAGGACGCGCCAGACCTTGCCGGCCGAGGCGATGTCGAAGCTCGACCAGGTGGCGACGCGGTTGTAGCCGATGTCTGCGCCGGTGCCGGGAAAGGCCGCGCCGAGGCCGCGGTAGCGGTCGTCGCCCGCGGCGTCGCGGTCTCCCGCCACGAGCAGGCCCGGCACGCCGTCCCCGCCCGCGTGGGGCTGCAACAGCCCGCGCGTGCGCGCGGAGAAGCGGTTCCATTCGGAGGATGTGCTGATGCGGACAGCGTCTCCGAGGTGAAGCAGGAAGCGCGGCCCGCCCTTGCCCGCCCGCGCCGCGATGTCGCCGAGGATGGCGTCGGCCGCGCCGGGGACGGGGATGCCGCCCAGCGCGTTGTCCACCGCGGGCACGGGATCCCGCGTGTTGCCCACCACCGCGAACATGACGAGCCCGTCTGCCGCGACTTTGCCGCCGTCGTCGGCCACGAGCGCGTGCCCGGCGATGCGGGCCGGGTCCAGCCGGCAGGCGGAGGCGAGAAACACCGCAGAGAGGGAAACCAGAGAAGAGAGGCGCATCTGCCCTGCCTCACCGGCCCACGGCCGGGCGTCCAGGCCGCCGCCGTGAGGATCGCGTTAGGATTGCAGCACGGAGTTCCCCTGCGCGCATGGTTGGCCTTGGCGGTGCTGTTGGGCGGCTGTCCGAAGGGCGGTGCGCCGGCGGCGCCCGCGCGGGCGGGCGCACGGGGCGCCGGTG
>JBEIVK010000318.1:0-4981 GCA_040373935.1 Alphaproteobacteria bacterium | reverse complement strand
GCGGCGCGCTCCGGTCGCCCTCGCCGGGTGGCCCCGCCGGTGGGGCCGGGTGCGTCTGGCGGGCCGCGGGCCCGTGCGGAGACGCTGCGCCCGCCGCTAGCGCCGCCCGTGGTCGGCGACGGTGAACCGGGTGCGGGCCCCGCCCGAGGCGCGCGGCTCGATCGAGATCTCGCCGCCGAGCCGGTGCACGACGAGCCCATGCGCGATGTGCAGGCCGAGGCCCACGTGGCCCCGGCCGCGCGCGGTGGTGAAGAACGGCTCGAACGCGCGCGCCGCCGCCGCGGCGTCCAGCCCCGGGCCGTCGTCCTCGATCACGACCTCGGCGCCCACGGCGCTGAGGCCCACCTGCACCCGCGCCGTCGAGCCCGGCGCGTGGTGTGCGAGGTTGGAGAGCAGCTGGACCATCACCTGGGCGAGCGCTGCAGGGTCGGCGACGATGGCGAGCGGATCGCCGGCCACCTCCACCGTGTTGCCGTGCTCGCCGAGCAGCGGGCTGGAGTTCCGGACCACCCGCTGCACCTGCTCGGTGAGGTCGCAGGCGGATGGGCTCGAGGCCGACTCGGCGACGGAGAGGCGCTTGAAGTCGGCCACGAGGCGCGCGGCGCGCTGCACCTGCTTGTGGATGAGCGCGAGGGATTCGGCGCTGCGCTCCGCGATCTGCACCAGCTCCCGGCGCGTGGGCGAGCCCGTGCGCGCCAGGCGACCGAGGTCCTCGATCTCGGCTTCGGCCACCGTCGCCGCCGTGAGCGCGACGCCCAACGGCGTGTTGAGCTCGTGCGCGACGCCAGCGACCAACCCGCCGAGCGCGGCTTGCTTCTCTCGCTCGACCAGCGCCGCGGACGCGCGCTCCAGGTGGGCGAGGGCTTCGGCGAGCTCCTCGCCCCGGGCCGTGAGCGCCCGCTCCAGCGCGACGCGCTCCGTGATGTCGCGGGCGATGGTGAGGACGAGGTCCTCGCCGGCCACCCGCACCCGCACGCTGCGGAGGGACACGGTTCGGGGCGGCGCTTCCGGGCGTTCGTGCACCGCGACGTCCACCGCGCACGGCTCGCCCGGCTGCAGGCCGGCCCACGCCGCGAGGAGGCGCGCGGCGTCGGCGGGGTCCACGCGGCCGAGCAGGCCGCCAGACCCGCGGCGCTCGTCGAGGCGGAACATCCGAGACGCGGAGTCGTTGCGGTCGAGGACCCGGCCTTGCTCGTCGTGGAGGAGGAAGGCGTCCGCGACCTCCTCGAACAGCGCCGAGCGCTGGTCTCCTGCGTGGGTCGCGGCGCGGGCGAGGAGGGCGTCCCGTGCGAGGTCTCGCTTGAGGGCGACGTAGCCCGCAGGAGCCCCGTCGGCCCCGCTGAACGGGGCGAGCACGCTCTCTTGGTAGGAGAGGTCGCCGTCGGCGCGCCGGGCGACGAGCTGCCCGCGCCATGGCTCGCCGCGCCCGAGCACCTCCATGATGCCGGCGTAGAAGGACGGGTCGTGGGTGCCGGCGCGGAACAGGTCCCCGGTGGTGCGCCCGAGCACCTCCGGCAGCGCGTAGCCGGTGACGTTCTCGAAGGCGGGGTTGACGTACAGCAAGCGGACCCGGCGGTCCACCACCTCGATGGAGTCTGCGGACAGCTCGACGAGCCGCTGAAACGCCGCCTCGGCCAGGGCCGGGTCGGAGAGCAGACCGCGGCCCACGAGGGCCGCGGCGGCGCCTCGCAGGGCCCCGTCGAGCAGCGCCGCCGGGAGCGGCCAAGGCAGGTCGTGGGGCGCGGACGCGTCCACTCCGACAGACAGGACGATGCCCGCGACGCCGGGCGCCGCCGTGCGGTTGTCGTGGAGGACCACGCCGGCGGGCGCGGGAGGCTGCCCGACCGGCGCGTCGGTGACGAGGGGCGCGCCCGTCGACTCCACGCACGCGCGCGCGGCCGCCCGCCACGCGTCGTCCGCGCTGTGCACCGTAACGGTCGGAAGCCCGCGCATCGCGCCCGCCTATCCCTGGAAGCCGGGGAGGGCGGCCATGCGGGCCGTCCAGGCGGAGAGCGCGGGGCGCTCCGCGACGCCCGGAAGCCCGATGTGCGCGGCTTGCTCGAAGGTCGGGTACAGGGTGAAGTCCGCGACGGTCGGGGCATCCCCGCACAGGTAGGCCTGGCCGGCGAGCTGCGCTTCGAGGATGTCGAGGCACGCGAGGACCTCCGGCGTCGTCGCCGCGAGGCGGTCCGCGTCGGGGGCGCCGAGGTTGAAGAAGGCCTTGATCAGGTTCTCGAACAGGAAGACCCCGGTCGCCGCGTTGAAGCGGCCCACGGTCCACACCTGCCAGCGCAGGGCGTCCGCCCGCCCCGCCGCGGTGGCCGGCAGCAGCACGCCCGGGCGCTGCTCGGCGAGGTGGTTCACGATGGCGACCGACTCCCAGAGGACGAGGTCGCCGTCCACGAGGACCGGCACCTTGCGGTTCGGGTTCATCGCGGTGAACGCCGGCGCGTGGTGCTCGCCGGCCGCGAGATCGACCGTGCGCAGCTCCACGGCGAGGCCGAGCTGCTGGATGGTCGCGACGCAGCGGCGGGCGTTGTAGGAGTACGGGTTGGTGTAGAGGATCATCAGGATATCTCCGGGGGCAGCGCGCCGGGGCGCGCAGGGTGGGCGGCGACGGGGTCGCCAGGGGGAAGGCGAGGGACGCGCGGCGCGGCGGCGGCCGCGCCCGACCCCCCGATGGGGACGAGGGGGGCCCCACGCGCGCTCATCGTGCCCACCCCGCGCCGTCGGCGTGGACGCGCCGCAGCACCCGGAGCGTGCGGTCTGCGGGGTGAGCGGCCTCGAGCGCCGCGAGCGGGCCGATGTCGCCGCTCTCCGCCGCCGCGAGCGCGGCGACCAGGGCCGCCGCGGGTGCGGCGGCGCGCTCCTCTTGGCGGGTGAGGATCTGAACGAGCGGCATGCGCGTGGACCGGCCGCGAATGGGCAGAAGTCCCAACGGGCGGACGGCTGGACCGCCGGCCCCCATCGCCGCCGCGACCTCGGCCGATGCGACCACGCCGCAGTCCAGGACGCGGGTCATGGCCTCCAGGCGCGACGCGACGTTCACGACGTCGGACACGGCGGTGACATCCAGCCGCCCGGCGTGCCCGAGCGTGCACAGGAGCACCGGCCCGCCGTGGAGCCCGACCCCGACATCGGCGCCCGGGAAGGGCGGCTGCCCCCGCACGCTCTCCACGATGGCCCGCGCGCAGTCCACCGGCGGCGGCCCCGGGGGGAACAACGCCATCAAGCCGTCGCCGAGGAACTTGTCGACCGTCCCGCCCGCCGCCTCGACCGTCGGCACCACCTGGCCAAAGAAGGCGAGCAGGATCGCGTGGGTCTCGCTCGGGGTGCGGGCCTCGGCCTGCCGGGTGAAGCCGCGGAGGTCGCAGAAGAGCACCCAGGCGTCGGTGGGGCGGTGGTCTGCGAAGTCGAGCTCCGCGAGGTCATCGCGGCCGATCCACCGCACGAGGCCGTCGGGGACGAAGCGGCGGGCGGACCGCGCGAGGCGCGCCCGCTCTTCGGCCAGCACCTGGTTGTGGACGAGCGCCAAGGCGTTTCGCGCCAGCAGCACGAGCGAGGTGCGGGCCCACTCGTCGAGGGGGTCCAGCGACCCCACCACGAGCGCGACCGCCCGGCCACCGGAGAACTCGCACAGCAGGCCAGCGAGGTCCGAGTCCACCACGAGGTCGGTGCGCTCGCGGCTTCGCTCGAGCAGCGCCCGCGCCCGCGCGGGCAGCACGGCCGCCGCCGTGGTCCCCGGCGCGGCGGCGAAGGGCCCGGTGCCGAGCAGCAGGACGCCGTCCTGCACGGGGGCGTCCGCCGCGAGGTCGAGGAAGGCGAGCGCGGCGGTGTCGCTGCCCACCGTGCGCTGGACCATCCCCAGGAGCGACTCGAGCAGCGCGCGCACGCCGTCGCGAGACATCAGCTGGCCGATGTGGTCGAGCACGCCCCGGACGGCGGTGCGTTGCGCGCGGAGGGTGACGAGGTCCCGGTAGGACCGAATGAGCCCCGTCACGAGCGTGCACATCCGGTGGGCGGTGAGCTCGGTTTTTGGCCAGTAGTCCTGGATGTCGTAGGACTCCATGACCACTTGCTCGGGTGCGTCCCCGGGCTGTCCCGTGCGGAGGACGAGGCGCGCGTCGTCGAGGTGCGGCTGTTGGCGAATCCAGGCCAGAAGGTCGAGCCCGGCGCGAACCGTCTCCATCACCGCGTCCGTGACCACGAGCGCGACCTCGGTCTCGTTGGCGAGCAGCCGCCGCGCGGCCTCCCCGGACTCGGCGAGGAGGAGGCGGAGCGGGCGCCCGAGGACGCGGAGGCGTTCGAGCGCGAGCTGGCTCACGAGGAGGACGCCAGGGTCGTCGTCCACGAGCACGACCGTCCAGGGCGGACGCGCGGCGAGGGCCGGGGCGGACGGCGCGCGTGCGGCGACGGCCCCCGCAGGGGCGGCGGGCGGCGGCGCTGGGGCGTCGAGGCTGAGCGGGGCGTCGAGGTCGAGCGGGGCGTCGAGGCTGAGCGGGGCGTCGAGATCGAGCGGGGCGTCGAGGCTGAGCGGGGCCCCCTGCGCTCCCGGAGGCCGAGGGCGGCTCATGCCACGCCCGCGTGGGCGAGCGACGCGCGCGCGCCGCAGGCGACGACCGGACGGAGATCGGCGCGCCGCTCCGCGCGCGGGCCCCCAGGACCGATGGACCCCGCGGTGGCGCGGGCCGCGCCGGGGGCTGGGCCCAGACGCACGCCCCCGCCGCTGGCGCGGCCGAGGCGCGCCGCGAACGTGAGCGGGGAGACTGCGGGGGCCATGGGACCGGACATCCGGTGGACAGGATCGACCCGCCATTGGGCCTCGTCAAGGGGGCCACGGCGCGGTCCGGGATGATGGTGCTTTGCGTCTTTGCTTTTTTCTCCGCGCGCGGGCCGCCCCCCCGACGGCAGAGCACAGACGCGCGCGCGGGCCCGCCCCGCCGCTCCGCGCGCGCCGCACCCGCCCGCCGGGACACGCCCG
>JBEIVK010000994.1:0-1555 GCA_040373935.1 Alphaproteobacteria bacterium | reverse complement strand
TGCCGGACCCGCCCTCGACGGGAGACGACTCTGGCTCGGCGGCCGCGCCGCTGCCGGTCGCGCCAGAGACCGGCGCGGTCCCGGACGGGTCGAGGGAGGCGTCGAGGGAGCCGCGCTCGGCGGGGCCGCGCAATGCATCCTCCGATGCGCCGGCCGCCACGGCGAGGGCGCGGGCGGCCTCCGCGGACACGCGAATGGCGGCGGCCACCCGTTCGATCGCGATCGAGTTGAGCTCGAGCACGGCCGCGCCGTTCTCGATGCGCACGGAGCGCGGGCCGACGAAAAACGTGTACTGCGCGCCGAGGTTGACGAACTCACGCAGGGCGTCCCGGACCGCCGGCGCGGTCAGGATGCCGCGCACGGCCTCCGCGGGGGCGTCGGCCTGAATGAGCACGTTGCGGTCGATCCACGGGTCGTCGATCTGGATGTCCTGCTCGCCGCGTTTGAGCTTCGCGACCCCATCTTCGGAGAACTCTCGGCGGATGTACAGGCCGCGCGGCATCGGCGCGGGGATGGTGGCACGAACGACGGACACCACCCGCCGGTCCTTTCGGCCCCTCCGGGTCTCCACCACGACCTCGACCGGCACGCCGCGGCGGTTGCCCGACAGATCGGGCGGGTGGAACTGCCAGCCCCCCACGGTCGTGAAGCCATGCGCGGCGGCCCAGGCGGTCCACGCCTTGACCTGGAGGTACTTTCGCCATCGAAGCAACGCGTAGACGGCGCCCGCCAGCGCGAACAAGATGAGGTTGGCGGTGAGCTGTTCCATGGTGTCGGGGGTCCTCGCCGTCCAGGCAGGCCGTGGAGAGCGGGGCCTCATTGGCGGCCGCGGCGCCCAGCGCTGCGCATGTTGCACGGGCGGCTTCGCCTTGTCCAGCGCGGTTGGGCCCCCGCCGTCGGCGGCAACTCGGGCCGGACGCCCGTCGTGCGGCAGTGCAGAACCGGGTTTGCGGCTGGGCTCGCTGCCTGCGGGGCCGTCCATTCGCAGGCCGTGACCCGGGCGCGGTCACCCCGCGGCGGCTGGCCGGGATCGAACGGGCCGCACGCTCGAACGCGCCAGGGCCGCGAGGCTCGCCCATCACCGACGGGAGGGCTGCCCGGTCCGTCCCGAGGCAGTCCCGGGTGGAGCCGCCGCAGGCCTCGTCGCAGACCGTGTGCAGCCACACGCCGCGCGGGCGACGGGATGCGGGCGCCGCCCCCGCCTCCCGGCATCTTGACCTCCAGCCACGGCGGCGTGTTGGCCGTGCGACCCTCCGCGGGCCCAACCGCCCAGCCGGGGGCGGGCTCAGCGGCCCGGTGCGACCAGCGGCCCGGGGATGGACAGGTCCAACTCCAGCAGAACACGCTCGAAGAGCTCGTCCCAGCCGACGATCTGCGCCGTCACGGCGAGGCGCGCCCCTCGGGCCAGCGCGTCCACTGCGGCGTTGTCGCGCGCGGGAAAACGCAGGGCCACCGGGCCGGGCAGGGCGTCCAGAGCGCCGATCACCGTGCGGCCGCCGTCGAGCCCGGGCCCGACCCGGAGGCCGCTCGTCCAGTCCACCCGCTCCACGGTGAG
>JBEIVK010000363.1:0-4515 GCA_040373935.1 Alphaproteobacteria bacterium | reverse complement strand
GCCGCCGCCTCCGGCCCCTGGCGCGGTGGCCCCGCCGCGGCGCCCCGCGCCGGATTAGACCCTGCCCGCCGCGGGGATCGCCCGCGGCCGCGCGCCGTGAGGTCCGTCCATGATTCCGCTGCTTCCCCGCCTGCTCCCGCCGGCCGTCCCCTTCTTGCCGGACGGCCACGTGGGCCTCGTCCCGGGCTTGCGCATCGGGGTCGCGCAGGCGGACATCAAGGGGAACAAGAAGATGCGGGATGACGTGCTGGTGCTGGAGGTGCAGGGCACCGCCGCCGCCGTCACCACCACCAGCACCGCCGCCGCCGCCCCCTGTCGCTGGACGCGCGCCCGCGTGCCCGGTCCGGTGCGCGCCCTGCTCGTCAACGCGGGCAACGCCAACGCCAGCACGGGCGCCCAAGGCGAGGCCGACACCGCGGCCTCCGCCGCCGCCGTCGCGGCCGGGCTCGGCTGCAGCCCGGACGAGGTGCTCGTCTGCAGCACGGGCGTCATCGGCGTTCCCATGCCCATGGCGCGCTTGCGGGCCGGCATCCACGCCGCCCTGGCCGATCTCGGCCACTCCGACGGCCACCGCGCCGCCCGCGCCATCCTCACGACGGATCTCGTGCCCAAGGAGCACGCGGTGCGCGTGGGCGGCATCACCGTGGCGGGCATGGGCAAGGGCTCGGGCATGATCGAGCCCAACATGGCCACCATGCTGGGCTTTCTGTTCACGGACGCCGCCGTGGACGGCGCGGTCCTGCAGGCCCTGCTCGCCCGGGTGACGGCCCGCACCTTCAACGCCGTCACCGTGGACAACTGCATGTCCACCAACGACACCGTCATCCTCGTGGCGACGGGCACGGGCACGCCCTGCCCGGCCGGATCGGCGGCGCTTCACGACTTGGAGGCCGCCGTGGAGGCGGTCGCGGCGGCGCTGGCCCAGGACATCGCGCGGGACGGCGAAGGCGCCACCACCGTCATCGAGGTCCTGGTGAGCGGCCTCGAAGACGACGCGGCGGCCACCCGCGCCGCCAAGGCGGTGTGCAGCAGCCACCTCTTCAAGGCCGCCGTCCACGGGCGCGATCCCAACTGGGGCCGCATCGTGGGCGCGCTCGGCGCGGCCGGCGTCCCCCACCTCGACGTGCTGGACCTGGATCTCGGCGATGTCCCCGTGCTGCGCGCCGGCCAGCCCGTGCCCTGGGACGAGCGCGCCGCCTCCGCCCAGATGCAGCCGCCCGTCGCCCGCGTGGTGGCGCGCCTCCCCGGGCCCGGGGTAGGCCGGGCCTGGGGCTGCGATCTGAGCGCCGCCTACGTCACCATCAACGCCGACTACCGCTCCTGAGCGCCCCCATGGCCGACTCCGCCGCCGCTCTCGTCGAGGCCCTCCCCTACGTCCAGCGCCTCGCCGGGCGCACCGTCGTCGTGAAGTACGGCGGCGCCGCCATGACGACGCCGGCCCTCGCGGAGGCTGTCATGGAGGACATCGTGCTCCTCCAGGCGGTGGGCGTGCGGGTCATCGTCTGCCACGGCGGCGGCCCGGAGGTCACGGCGATGGGCGAGCGCCTGGGCCTGCCCGCCACCTTCGTCGACGGCCTGCGCGTCACCGACGAGGCGACGATGCGCGTGGCCCAGCAGGTGCAGGTGGGCGGCATCAGCCGGGACATCGTGGCCGCCCTCGGCCGGCGCGGCGGGCGGGCCCTCGGCCTGTCCGGGCACGACATGGGCGGCTGGCTGCGCGCCCGCGTGCGGCGCCACGTCCGCCCCGTCACCGGCGAGGCGGTGGACCTCGGCCGGGTGGGCGATCCGACGCGGGTCGACGCCGCGGTGCTCCGCACCCTGCTCGACGCCGGCATCGTTCCCGTCGTCGCCCCCGTGGCGGTGGACGACGCCTTCGCCTCGCTCAACGTCAACGCCGACAGCGTCGCCACCGCCGTCGCCGGCGCGGTGCAGGCCACGCGCCTCGTGTACCTCACCGACGTCCCGGGCGTGAAGGGCCCGGACGGCGCGGTGGTCTCCTCCCTCCAAGACGAGCAGGCCCGCGCCTGGATCGCCGACGGCACGGTCCAGGGCGGCATGATCCCCAAGGTCGAGGCCTGCCTGGAGGCGCTGTCCCGCGGCGTGGGCCGCGTCACCATCGCAGACGGCCGCGTGCCGCACGCCGTCCTCGTCGAGCTGCTCACCGACCGCGGGGTGGGCACGCAGCTCCTGCCGCGCCGGCCGGCCGCAGGATAAGCCGCCGCCCCGCCCCGCGAGGCCCGCCGTGTCGTCTGCGTCCCACCCGTTCCTGCACACCTACCGCCGCTACCCGCTCACCCTCGTCCGCGGCGAAGGCCACCGCGTCCAAGACGACGCCGGGCGCTGGTACCTCGACGCCTGCACCGGCATCGCCGTCCAGGCCCTCGGGCACAACCACCCGCGGGTCACGCGCGCCATCCAGGACCAGCTCTCCCGCATCTCGCACACGTCCAACCTCTTCTCTGTGCCGGTCGTGCAAGAGCTGGCCGCCCTCGTCTCCCGCACCTTCGACGACGGCGCCGTGTTCTTCACCAACTCCGGCGTCGAGGCCAACGAGGCGGCGGTCAAGCTCGTGCGCAAGCACTGGTGGCGCCAGGGCCGCCCCGACAAAGACGAGATCCTCGTCCTCGACAACGCCTTCCACGGCCGCACCCTGCTCGGCATCACGATGACGCCCAAGGCCCCGTACCAGGAGGGCTTTGGCCCGCTGGTGCCGGGCATCCGCGCCGTCCCGGTGGACACCGCGGCCGCCCACATCGGCCCGCGCACCGCCGCCATCGTGCTCGAGCCCGTGCAAGGCGAGGGCGGCTGCCGCCCCGTCCCCCACCTCGACGCCATCCGCGCCGCCTGCGACCGCGAGGGCGCCCTGCTCGTCTACGACGAGATCCAATGCGGGCTCGGCCGCAAGGGCGTGCTCCTCCAGCAGCCCCGCCCGGACATCGTCACCATGGCCAAGGCCATCGGCGGCGGGCTTCCCTTGGGCGTCATGGTCGCCCTGCGCCCCGACGTGCAAGAGGGCTTCGCCCCCGGAGACCACGGCTCCACCTTCGGCGGCAACCCCGTGTCCTGCGCCGCCGGAAAGGCCGTGCTGGAGGTCCTCCTCGAGCAGCGCCTCTGGGCCAACTGCGCGGCGATGGGCGATCGCCTGATGGCCGGCCTCCGCGCCGCCGGCGCCCCCGAAGTCACCGGCAAGGGCCTGCTCGTCGCCGCCCGCTGCGGCCGCGAAAACGGCCCGGTGCTCGCCGCCCTTCGCGCGCGCGGCGTGCTCACCGCCAGCAGCGGCGCCGACGGCATCCGCTTCCTGCCGCCCTTCACCATCACCGCCGGGGAGATCGACGAGCTGGTCGAGGCCTTCGCCGGGGCCCTCGCCGACACCGCGGTCTGAGCGCCGC
Organism: Alphaproteobacteria bacterium; assembly: GCA_040373935.1. Taxonomy (GTDB): domain Bacteria; phylum Myxococcota_A; class UBA796; order UBA796; family UBA2385; genus JBEIVK01. The sequence continues at coordinate 1,126 of JBEIVK010000363.1, read as the reverse complement.
TTCGGCTGCTCAAGGGCTGGGGGCAGGGGAAACCAAGGTTTCCCCCGCTACGCCCCCTTCCTGTCGCGCCGCCGGCGCCACGCCCGCCCCCGGGGCGATACGCTCTCCGGGGAGCCGCCCGTGGACCCGTCCGCCGCCCCGCCCCGCGACCTGGAGGTGCACGCCGCGCTGGACGTCGCGCTGGCCCTGCCCCTCGCCAGCCCGGCCAGCCGCTCGCTCGCCGCCTTCGTGGATCTCCTCCTCCTCGTGCTGCTGGCCTTGCTGGTGGTGCTCGGGCTCAGCCTCGGCACCACGGTCCTCGGCCCGGACAGCCCCTTCGAGGGCGAGGCCGTACTGGCCGCCGGAGTGGTGGCCTGGTTCACCGTGGAGTGGCTGTGGATGGTCGCCTGGGAGCTGGGCACCGGCGGGCGCAGCCCGGGAAAGATCGCCCTCGGCCTCCGCGTGGTGGACGCCGACGGCGGCCAGGTGCGTCCCCTGGCCGTGCTGGTGCGCAACCTGCTGCGCCCGGTGGACCTGCTTCCCGGCACCGGCATGCTCGGGCTTGTCGTCGCCACGCTCAGCGCCCGTGGGCAGCGCGTGGGGGACCACGCGGCCGGCACCGTCGTCATCCAAGAGCCCGCGCCCCTGCCGTCGCCGGCGCGCTGGCCCCCCGGCTTCCCCGCGGCCGGCGTCGCCCTGGTCGAGCGCTGGTTCGCCACCGAGGCCCGGCTCACGCCCGAGGCCCACGCGGCCCTGGCGCGCCGGCTGTGGGGCTGGCTCGCCACCGGCTGGCCCGCGTTCTGCGCCGGCGCCGCGCCGCGGGCCGACGCGGGGGATCCGGCCGGCGCGCTGCGGGAGGCATTTGGCCTGTGAGCCGGGACTACGCGCACTTCGTCACCACCCGCGGCCCGGACTGGGCGGCCTTGGAGGCCGCGCTGGCCCGCGCGCACAAGCACGGTCTGCGGGCGCTGTCCTACGCCGAGGTCGAGGCGCTGGTCGCCGGGCACCAGGCGGTCGTCGGGGACTTGGCCTGGGCGCAGGTCGCCTTTCCAGGCACCGCGTTGGTGGGGCGGCTGGGGCGGCTGGCCGCGGGCGGGCACGCGCTGCTGGTGCGGCCCGGCGGCCCGGCGGCGGGGCGGCTGCGGGC
>JBEIVK010000039.1:0-13575 GCA_040373935.1 Alphaproteobacteria bacterium | reverse complement strand
GTGGCGGACGCGGCGTTGGGCGGCCGGCCAGCGCGCCCACCCGCCCACCGGCAGCGGCAGAACCGGCTGCCCGTCCGCCCCCGCGACGGCGGCCAAGACCCGCAAGGCAGCGTAGAGGCCGTCGCCGGTCGGCAGGCCGTCGGCGAACAGGACATGCCCGGAGGGCTCGGCGCCCACGGCCGCGCCAGACGCCTCCATCATCGCCGCGACGTGGGCGTCGCCCACCGGGGCCCGGAGCAGGCGCCCCCCGAGGGCGGCTTCGAGGCCGCCGTTGCTCATGACCGTGCCCACCACCGGCCCGGCGCCGCCGCGCGAGAGGAGGTAGAGGAGGTCGTCCCCGTCGAGGACGCCGTGCTGGGCGTCGATCAGGATGATGCGGTCGGCGTCGCCGTCGAGGGCGAGGCCCAGCGCGCAGCCGGCCGCCCGCACGGCCGCGGCGGATGGCGGGTGGACGGCGCCGGTGCCCTCGTTGATGTTCTGACCGTCAGGCGGCGGATCGGCCTGGACCACGCGTGCCCCCCGCGCTTCGAGGAGGCGCCGCGCGTGGGGATGGGCGGCGCCGCTCGCCGCGTCGAGCAGGACGGAGAGCCCGCGCAGATCCACCGCCGGCAGGGCCGCCTCCCAGGCCGCGGCGGGCGCCGGGTCATCCGACACGGTGCCCCCACCCGGCGTGGCGGAGCCGGCGAAGTGCGCCTCCAGAGACGACAAATCTCGCGGCTTCCGCCCATCGGCGCCGAGCACCTTCACTCCGTTGTCCGGCCACGGGTTGTGGCTCGCGGTCACCATCACGCCGGCCGCCGCCTTCGCCGCCGGCACCGCCGCCGAGAGCGCGCCCGTCGGCAGCACCCCCAGCCGGCGCGCGTGGGCGCCGGCCGCCCGCAACCCCTCGACCAGCGCGGCCTCCAGGGACGGGCCGCTCGCCCGGGTGTCCCGCGCCAGCAGCACGGTTCGCCCGGGGCCGACCCACGCGCCAACCCCGCGCCCGATGCGGAAGGCCCCTGCGTCGTCCAGCGGAAAGACACCGGCGCGCCCGCGCACGCCGTCGGTCCCGAATCGGATGGGCTCGCTCATCGAACCGGCTCCAACGTCAAGGTGGACGGACGGAGACCGCCAACGACGACGCCCTCCAGCCCGTCCGGGAGGGAGATGCGCACCTCATCGTCGCCCGGCCGGTACCCCCGCTCGATCGGGCCACCGCCCACCGGGACGACGTCCGGCAGCCCGACGTCGACGCGGATGTCGTCGGGCGAGAGGGACAGGATGGCGGCCAAGGACCCGCGGAGCACCACCTCGACCGCCGCAGGGTTCGCGCGCCAGCCGGGCGCGCGCACGCGCACTGGGACGCCCTCGACGGCGCGCTCGCCGGACAGCGCCTCGACCTCCACCGCCACCTGGACGACGCCGGCCCCGGCGACCTGCAGCACGCGGCTGCTCACCACCACCGGCAGCTCTCGGGTGGCGTCGTCCTTGAGGGTGGACAGCTCGATGGGCTCCGTCAGCAGCTCGTCCACGCGCCGCAGCACGGACTGCGGCCCGGCGACGAGCAGCGCGCTGGGCGACACCCGCACCCCGCGCAGCGCGTAGCCGGGCGGGGGCTCTCCGGTGGTGGGCGCACGAACCGGCACCCGGCGCGTCACCTGGCGATCCAGCTCCAGCTCCAGGCCGGGCGGCGAGAACTGGACGACCTCCAGCCCTTCTGGCAGCCCGGGGACCGAGCGCGGGCTGAAGTCCACCGCGACCGGGCCGGAGCCGGCGTCCGAGAGGTCCACGGGCAAGGTGAGGGTGAGGGCGTCCACCTGGCGCGCGCGCCCTTGCGGGCCACGCACGGTGAGGAGCACGCTGCGCGGTGCCTCTTCGACGAGCGTGAGCCCGTCGGGCACCCGCACCTCCAGCCGGGCGCGGGCGCTGCGATCCACCACCTGCTGGCTCTGCAGCCACACCCAGAGGGCGACGGCGAGCAGCAGGGAGAGCAACTTCAGCCCGAGGTTGTCGCGGAGCGCGCCCTGCGTCCCGACCGCCCACCCGCGGCGCCCGCTCACGGCGCACCGCCGGGGGCCGGCGCCGCGGCCGCGCCCTGGCCTTTGCGCGACAAGCCGAGGTGCTCCAGGAGCATGTCCCGCAGCTGGTTGGCGTCGGGCGCCGGCAACACCGCGCCGCCCACAGCGAGGCCCACCGTGCCGCGCTCCTCGCTCACAACGATGACCACGGCGTCGGTGTCTTCGGTGAGGCCGATCGCCGCGCGGTGCCGCGTGCCGTAGAACTTCGACACGTTCTGCCGCTGGGTGAGGGGAAGTACGACCTTCGCGGCCGCGAGCCGACCCTTCTGCACGATGACCGCGCCGTCGTGCAGCGGGCTCGACGGGTGGAAGAGCGCGCGCAGCAGGTCTTGCGTCACCATGGCGTCCAGCGGAGCTCCGGCCGCGACGTAGTCCTGAAGGCTGGCCCCGCGCTCGACGGCGATGAGCGCGCCCCGGTGGGTGGCTGCGAAGTGGAATGAGGCTTGGACCAGCTCTTCCACCATGCCGAGCCCCGCCGTCGTCCGCCCGATGCCGCCCAGGAAGAGCCGCCCACCGGCGCCGGCGAGGCCCTTGCGGATGTCCTGCTGGAACAGGATGATGACCGCCAGCACGATGTACACGACGAACTTGTCCAACAGCCAGTGGATGCTCACCAGCTCCAGGGCGTCGGACACGATGTAGATGGCGAGCAGCAGCGCGAGGCCAAGCAGCGTCTGGATCGCCCGCGTGCCCCGTAGGAGGAGGATCGCCCGGTACATGATGAAGGCCATCAGGCCGATGTCCAGCGCGTCCGTCCAGCGGATGGTGTCCAGCAACCAGCCCAACGGCCTCGCCCCCGTGGGGGACCCTACGAGGGGCGGCGCGCGTCGGCAAGGGCCCCGGCGCGCGCGATCGCGGCGGATACAGCGAGAAAGTCGGCTGTGGGCCGAACGTCGTGTACGCGGAAGGCTGCCGCTCCTGCGGCCAGCCCGGCGCTCACCGCGGCGAGCGAGCCGGCGAGGCGATCCCCGGTGCCCCGCCCAGGGCAGACCTCGGCGATGAAGCGCTTGCGGGAGGCGCCCACGTAGAGCGGCGCGCCGAGCCCGGCGTACCGCCGGAGTTGGCCGAGAACTTCCAGACTTTGGGCGGGCGTCTTTGCGAAGCCGATGCCCGGATCCACCCAGGTGCGGCGCGCGCGGGACCGCTCGAGTCCTCGCGCGAGGTGCGCGGAGACCTCCGCGTGGAGATCTGCGTAGGCGGTCAGGGAGGCCATCGTCTGCGGCGTGCCGCGCATGTGCATCACGACGACATCCTCGAAGTCCGCGCTGACGGCGGCCATCTCGTCGTCTTGCAGCCCTCCGACGTCGTTGAGCCAGCGCGCGCCCGCCCGCGCGGCCCGCGCCGCGACCGATGCCTTCTGGGTGTCCACGCTCAGAGGCACGGACAGGCCGCGCAGGGCCTCCAGCACAGGCCCGACGCGGGCCCACTCGGCCTCGGCGCCCACCGGCTCCGCGCCGGGGCGCGTGCTCTCGCCGCCGATGTCCACGACGTCGGCGCCGTCCTCCACCATCGTGTGCGCCGCGGCCACCGCGGAGTCCAAGGCCGCGAAGCGCCCGCCGTCGGAGAAGGAGTCCGGCGTGACGTTGAGGATGCCGACGATGAGCGGCCGCATCACGCCGACTGCGGCACCGGGTACACCGGGTTGAGGCGATGCACCATCTCCTCGAACTCCTCGCCGCCCACCGTCTCCTTTTCGAGCAGCAGGTTGGCGAGCCGCTCCAGGATGTGGTTGTTTTGGCGGAGCAGGGTGGCGGCCAGGGCGTCCGCCTCGTCGAGGATGCGCTTCACCTCGGCGTCCACCAGCTCCGCCGTGTGCTCAGAGATGGAGCGGGTCCGGCCGAAGTCCCGCCCGAGGAAGACTTCGCCCTCCTCGGTGATGCTCACCGGGCCGACCTTCTCGCTCATGCCGAACTCGGTGACCATCGCCCGGGCGATGGCCGTGGCCTGCTTGATGTCGTTGCTGGCGCCCGTGCTGATCTCTTGGAAGGCGATGATCTCGGCGGCCCGCCCCCCCATCGCGACGACCGTGCGCGCGCGAAGCTGGTCCAGGGTGGCGGAGAGCACGTCCTCTGAGGGCAGGTACTGGGTGACGCCCAGCGCCCGCCCCCGCGGCACGATGGTGACCTTGTGCACGCGGTCCGCCTCGGGGAGCAGCCGGGCGACGATGGCGTGGCCTGCCTCGTGGTACGCCGTGCGCCGGCGCTCCCGCTCGGGCACGACGAGGCTGCGCCGCTCGGCGCCGAGCGCGACCTTGTCCTTGGCCGACTCGAAGTCCCGCATCTCCAGGCGGTCTTTGCCGAGGCGCGCCGCCACGAGCGCCGCCTCGTTGACCAGGTTCTCCAAGTCCGCCCCCGAGAAACCGGGGGTGCCGCGGGCCAGGGTCTCCAGGGAGACGTCGTCAGCCAGGGGCGTGCGGCGCGTGTGGACCTTGAGGATGCCGAGGCGCCCGCGCACGTCGGGGTTGGACACCACCACCCGGCGGTCGAAGCGACCCGGGCGGAGCAGGGCAGGGTCCAACACATCCGGGCGGTTGGTGGCCGCCATCAGGATGACGCCATCGTTGCCCTCGAAGCCGTCCATCTCCACGAGGAGCTGGTTGAGCGTCTGCTCCCGCTCGTCGTGGCCGCCGCCCATCCCGGCGCCGCGGTGCCGCCCCACGGCGTCGATCTCGTCCACAAAGATGATGCAGGGCGCGCTCTTTTTGCCTTGCTCGAAGAGGTCCCGCACCCGGGAGGCGCCCACGCCCACGAACATCTCGACGAAGTCCGAGCCCGAGATGCTGAAGAACGGGACCCCCGCCTCGCCGGCGACGGCCCGGGCGAGCAGCGTCTTGCCCGTCCCGGGGCTGCCGACGAGCAGCACGCCCTTGGGGATGCGACCGCCGAGCCGCGTGAATTTGCGCGGGTCTCGCAGGAACTCGACGATTTCGCCCAGCTCCTGCTTCGCCTCTTCGGCCCCCGCGACGTCTTCGAAGGTGACCTTCTTGTTGGATTCGTTGAGCAGCTTGGCCCGAGACTTGCCGAAGCTCATCGCCTTGCCGCTGCCCGACTGGAGCTGCCGCATGAAGAACACGAAGAGCACCACCATCACGACCATCGGCAGGATGGTGCTGACGACCAGCATCAGGTTGCCGGAGGGCAGGGGCTCGTAGTCGGGCACGAGGTCATTCTCGGCGAGCACGGCGAGCAGGTGGTCGGAGTCGGCGGGGCCCGTGGCGTGGAAGCGCGTGCCGTCGGTCAGCGTGCCTCGGATCTCCTGGCCCTTGATGGCCAGAGTCTGGACCTTGTGCTGCTTCACCTGCTGAATGAGCGCGGAGAAGGCGAGCTCCCGCTCGCGGCCGGTGCCGGGGCCGTCCGCCATGACAAAGGCGACCATGACCACCAGCAGCAGGAACACCCAGACCATGATGCTGCGGTTCTTCATGGGCGCGCCCTATCCCGCTGGGGGGCCCCGGGCCATCCGGGAGCCCGGGACCTGCACACCGCCCGCCCGGCGTCAAGCCCGGTGCGGGCCCTCTGCGGCCACGATAGGCGCGCGCCGGCGGAGGCGGGCATGACAGACGGGCCGCTGGTGGTCTTGGCAGGGGGCGGCACGGGCGGGCACGTGTACCCGGCGCTGGCGATGGGCGAGGCGCTCGTGCGCCAGGGCGCCCGCATCCACTACCTGGGGGACGCCGGGCGCCTGGAGGGCCGCGTGGTCCCGGCCCGCGGGGTGCCGTTTACGCCGGTGCCGGCCGTGGCCTACCCCCGGGCGGGCTTGGCGGCGAAGGTGGGCTTCGCGGTGGGCCTCGGTCGGGCCGTGCTCGCCGCGCGCGGGCTCCTGCGGGGGCTTCGCCCAGACTTTGTCCTCGGCGTCGGCGGCTACATCTCCGCGCCGCCGGTGCTGGCCGCCTGGACGCTGGGCGTGCCCCGGGCGGTCCACGAAGCGAACGTCACGCCGGGCCTCGCCAACCGGCTGTGCGCGCGGGTCGCGCACCACGTCTTCCTCACCTACGCCGAGACGGGCCCGCGCCTGCCCGGCGGCGCGCCCCAGGAGGTCGTCGGATGCCCCGTGCACCCGGGCATCGTCCAAGGCGACGGCGCGGCCGCGCGCGCCCGCTACGGCTTCGACGGCACGCGCCCGGTGGTGCTGGTGGTGGGCGGCAGCCTCGGCGCCCAGGCCCTGAACGACCTCGGCCTCGCGCTCGCCCGCCACCCCGGCCGCGCGTTCGACCTCGCGCTGGTCACGGGCCCCCGGTACTTCGACGCCACCGCAGGGGCCCTGGGGGCGCTCCCGCCGGGCGTGGCCCTGCTCCCCTATGAAGATCGCATGGCCGACGCCTTCGCCGCCGCCAGCCTGGTGGTCTGCCGCGCCGGCTCCAGCACCCTCGCCGAGCTGTGCGCGGTCGGGCGCGCCTCCGTGCTGCTGCCCTCGCCGAACGTGACGGACAACCACCAGGAGGGCAACGCCCGCGGCTTGGAGAAGGTCGGCGCCGCCCGCGTCGTCTTGGAGAAGGGCATGGACGCAGCCGCCACCGCCGCGGAGATCGCCGCGCTGGCCACCGACGCGCCGGCGCTCGCGCAGATGGGCGCCGCTGCCCGCGGGCAGGCTGTGCTCGACACCGCCGATCGGGTGGCGCGGCGGGTGCTCTCGCTCATCGACGCCCGCCGCTGAGCGGCCGGGATCGCGCGCCGCCGCGTGGCAACCGGCCCGGGCCGGATACAATCGCGCCATGCGGGTGCTCTTCCTCCAGGACTCGGCCATCAACGAGTCTCTCGCGCTCACCGAGGTCTCTGCGGTGCTGCGCGCTGCCGGGCACAGCACGCTGCTCTTGCTGTCTGACGAAGAGCCCGCCCTCGACGCCCGCATCCTCGAGTGGGCGCCCGGGCTCTGCATCCTCCCGTGCCACATCACGGGGCACGCCGTGGCGCTCGCCTTCGCCCGCCGCGTGAAGGCGTTGCTGCCGGGCTGCGTCGTCGCCATGGGGGGCACGCACGTCACCTTCGATCCCTCCCTCGCGCTGGACCCGGCGGTGGACGTCACCTGCGTCGGCGAGGCCGAGGGCGCCTTTCGGGACCTCGCGGACGCCCTGGCCCGGGGCGACGGCTGGGAGGGCATCCCCAACCTCCACTATGCCCGCGGCGGCGTGCTCGTCTCCAACCCGGTCCGCCCGCTCATCGACGACCTGGACACCCTGCCGTTCCCCGACCGCGCGCTGTACTATCGCTACCCGTTCATCGCGCGCTTCCCTTGGAAGAAGTTCAACACCTCGCGCGGTTGCGTGCACTCCTGCACGTTTTGCTGGAACACGCCCCTGCGCGCCATGTACGAGGGAAAGGGAACTTTCACCCGCCGCAAGTCGCCGGCCCGGGCCGTGGCCGAGGTGGCCGAGGTGGCCGCGCGCTACCCGCTCGGCACGGTCCACTTCTCGGACGACCTCTTCACCGTCTATCCAAGCTGGCTCGAAGAGTTCGCCGAGCGCTACCGCCGCGACGTCGGCGTCCCGTTCACCTGCTCGTCCTCCAACGAGCTGATGACCCCGCGCGTCGCCCGCGCGCTGCAGCGTGCCGGCTGTCGTGGCGTCGCCATCGGCATCGAGACGGGCAACGAAGACCTTCGCAGCCGCATCCTCAAAAAGCGCGTCAGCAACGACGACGTGCGCGCCGCCGCCGCCCTGGTGCACGCGCACGGCATGGAGCTCACGGCCTTTTGCATGGTGGCCAACCCGGGCGAGACGCTGGACGACGCCTTCTCCACCATCGACCTCCTGCGCGAGATCCGCGCCGACCACGTGCGCTGCAACATCGCGGTGCCGCTGCCGCACACGGAGTTTGAGACCAGCTCCATCGCGGCTGGCTTGCTCGACGCCGACTACGAGCGCCACCGGGTCGACACCATGAAGATCCCGAAGCCCGCGTTCCGCACCGAAGACGCGACGGCCTTCGCCAATTTGTTCTATCTGTTCCGCCCTGCCGTCCATTTCCCGCGCTTGGACCCGCTGGTGCGCCGCCTCGTTCACCTGCCCACGCCACAGGTGCTGGACTTTTTGCGAATGTACATCCCCTGGGAAGAAAAGCAGATCTACCACATCGGGTGGGTCGACGGCCTTCGCTTCTTTTCCCACGTGGGAGACCCGCACAAGCGCACCGCCAACTACGTCACCCTCATTTGAGGCCGCCCGCATGGCCGATGTCATCCTGCTCAATCCGTCGTACGTCTATCCGCCCTTCGGCCCTGCCGACCTGAAGGCGATCAAGGACGACCCGCTGGTCATGGACCTCCCCACCGAGGAGTTCCTGTACCCGCCCATGGGGCTGCTCGCGATTGGCGGGGCGCTCCGGCGGGCCGGCTTCACGGTGGAGGGCATCGACAGCAACGCCGAGCCGATGTCGATGGACGCCCTCGCCCGGCGCTGCGAGGGGGCCAAGGTCGTCGGCATCTCGCTGCTGGTGGCCAACCTGCGCTCCACCTACCAGCTCGTCCAGCACATGAAGGGCCGCGGCTACGAGGTGGTCGTCGGCGGCGCCTACCCGTCGGTCGAGGCGGAGGTCGTGGCGAAGCTCGGCATTCGCTATGGCATCTCGGGAGAGGGCGAGGTGGCCTTCGTGGACCTCTGCCGCGCGCTCATCCGCGGAGAGGGCAAGCCCGAAGACATCCCGGGCATCATCATCGCCGAGCCCGGCCAGGACACCGTCTTCACCCAGCACCCCAAGCTGCTCGACGACCTGAACCCCTGGCTGCCGGACCGCTCGGTGATGCGCAAGGGGACGTACAAGCTGCCCTTCGTCGGCGCCATCGAGCTTGCCCTGGCCAGCCGGGGCTGCCCCTACAAGTGCACGTTCTGCTATTGCAGCAGCGCGTCGCCCAACTCGATGTTCAACACCTCGCGGTGGGTGGACGTCGACGTCATCGTGAAGGACATCGTCGACACCGCGCGGCGCTATCGCCCGCAGTACTTCGAGATGGTGGACGAGACCTTCACCGTCTCCAAGTCCTATGTGCGCGACTTCTGCCAAGCCCTCAAGGACGCCCGCTTCGACGTGCCCTGGGGTGCCAAGACGCGCATCGACCTCATGGACGACGAGCTGATGGACACCATGGCCTCGGCCGGCATGCGGAAGATCGGCTTTGGCCTGGAGAGCGGCGTGTTCGACCACCGCCGCGCCATGATGAAGAACTTCACCAACGACAAGGTGAAGCAGGTCTTCGATGCCGCCCACCGCAACGGGGTCGAGCCGGCCTGCACCATCATCTTCGGCCACCCGGAGGAGACGCGCGCCGACATGCAGGCCTCGGTGGACCTCGTGAAGGACGTCCGTGCGGCCTATGTCGAGTTTCACATCATGGTGCTCATCCCGAAGACCAAGCTCTTCGAGCGGGCCGTGCGCGAGGGCAAGGCAGACCCGGAGGCCTTCGACAAGTTCATGCGGGGAGACGCGCCGTACCCCGAGTATGCCCCCGGGGACATCACCCCCGCCGAGATGCGCCGCATCCACCGCGACGCCATCCGGCAGTTCTACTTCCGCCCGGACTACATCCAGCAGGCGCTGCGCCGCGTCCGCAAGCCGGGAGATCTCCTGCAATACGCGCGCGCCGCCAAAAGCCTCGTCAAGATGAGCGACGCCACCCGCCCCATCTGGGCCCTCGGCCGCCGCCGCCCCAACGCCTGACGCCACCCCCCGGCCGCGCCCTCCTGCCGCTGCGCCTCAGCGGGCCGCCGGGGGCAAGGCCGCCCGGCGCCGCTCCCGCACCCGCGCCTTCTCGGCGCGCTGCGCCTGGATGTCTGCCATCACGGCGTCCCAGAGCGCGCGCCGGGACCGCAGCGCCGCGATGGCCGCCGCCGTCGCTTCGTCCCAGCGCGCGTCGTCGTTGCGGCAGAGGTTCATCAGCAGGCGCTCGCCCATCGGGCCGTGCGACTCGCCGTCCAGCTCGATGTGGCGCTCCAAGTACACCCGGAAGGCGTCGGGCGGCGCCGCCGTCGCGGTCTCCACCCGCTGCGGCCGCAGGGCGCGCTCGACGCCCTTGACGGCCTTCCAGGCCCACGACCGCGCGAGGAGCGAGGCCCGCGGCCGGGCGACGGCGTGTACGCCCAGCAGCTTCAGGAACATCGCGGGGATGACGTCCTCGCGGCCGAACAGAAAGACCGACGCCACCGCGTGTGTGGGACCCGCCGCGGCCTCCAGGGTGTGCGCCACGAAGGGACGCACGGCGGCCGGCACGTCTGGCAGCGCCAGCGCCTCGGTGGGCGGCACCCCGGCGCGCAGCGCCGCCTCGAAGGCGCGCATCGGCCCGGTGTCGGCCCCGACCTCCTCCATCGCGTCCAGGTAGAGGGCGTAGTGGGACGTGTAGAAGCCGGGGGTGACCTCGTCGGTCTCTTCGCCCAGCACAATCTCGTTGATGAAGCGCGCCGAGTCTGTGTCCTCCACGGGAAGCCACGGCGTGCGCGTGCACGTGAGGCCGCCTTGCAGCGCCTTGAGCAGCGTCATGAAGTCCCACACCGCGAAGACGTGCGCCCGCATGAAGGTGCGCAGCGCCTCGCGGTCTTGCACCATCCCGTAGACCGGGTGGTTTTGCAGGGCGGCCCGGTGTTCGCCGATGGCGCGCTGCAGGTCGTCGAGCTGGGCCCGGATGGCCGGGTCCTTGCGGGGGTCGGGCGGGCGGTGGGCGGGCACGCGGGCTCCAAGGACGCTGCTCGGTGCTAACCCAACCGCAGCGCGCGGCGGCACCGCCGGCCCGCGTTAGCGACGGCTGTGCGCTCGCTCCCGCCCGCCCTCCTCGCCGCCGTCTTCGCCCTCGCGTGCGGCGCCCCGGCCCCGCCCGCGCCCACCGGCCGCGTGCCCGTGTCCACCCGTCGCCCGCGGGAGGCCGAGCAGGGCCTCCCGACCTTGTGGATCCGCGGTGAGGTGCCTGGGGTCGCCGCGGGGCAGGTCCGCTTCCACAGCGCCGCCGCCGATGGCCGCCTCGACGTCATCTGCCTCGCGGAGGTCGTGGACGGCCGCTTCGCGGCCGAGGCCCCGCCGGCCGGCCCGGCCGTCTACGTGTCGGTGGTCGAGGTGCCCGCCACGGGTCCGGTCGGTCCCACGGGCACGGCCGCCCGCTTCCTCGCCGCGCCGTTGCCCCTCGCCGGGGCCGATCACGCGGTCGTCATCGAGGCCGGCCCGCCGCCGGCCTGGGCCGCCTCCTTGCGCGCGCCGCCCCTCGCCGTCGTCCCCCTCGACGCCACGGCCCCCCGGTGAGCGCGCCGCCGCGGGTCAGCCGCCAGCGGGTGCTGCGCCGCGCCCTGGTCGCCGCCGCCGTGGGCGTCGCCATCCTCGCTGTCACCGGGCTCTCGCTCGGCGCCGCCTTCACCGCCCGCCCGCCCGGCGAGCTGCTCGCCGCCGTGCGCTGGCCCTGGATGGCCGCCGCCACGCTGTTCGTGCTCATCGGCACCGGCAGCCACGGCGCCCGCATGCGCCCGCTGCTGCCGCCGCCCGCCCCGCCCGGCCGCCTGCCGCCGCGGCGCTCCCTCGGCGCGCTCTACCTCGCCGCCTCGGTCCTCAACCTCAGCTTCCCCGGGCCGGCCGGCGAGGTCGCCGCCGCGCTCGCGCTCGGCCGCACCCACGCCCTCTCGCCGCCCGCCGTGCTCGCCGCCAGCCTCCACGCCCGCTTCGTCGCCCTGTTCGTCGCGGCGGCCGGCGCCCTGCTCGGCGCGCCCTTCGTGCCGCTGCCCCCCGCGTCTCGCCCGATTTTCCTCGGCGCCATCGGCGCGCTCGGCCTCGGCGGGGGCGGGCTCGCGTTGCTCAGCCTCCGTCCAGGGGCGCTCGCCGCGGTCTCCCGCCACACGGTCGGCGCCCTCGCGGCCCGCCTCCCCGGCGCCGCTGGCCGCCTCGCGGCCCGCCTGCACGCGCAGGTCCTTGCCTTCGGCCAGGCCCTCGGCGCCGTGCCGGCCCAGGGCCCGCGGGCCTACGCCGCCGCCGCCGCCTGGTCCGTGCTCAGCCTGCTCTCCAGCTTCGCCGCGCTGCTCTGCGCCGGCGCCGCCTTCGGCGTGCACCCTGCGCCGCTCGGCGCCTTCGTCACCCTCTGCCTCACGGTCATCGCCGCCGTCGCGCTCATCCTGCTGCCCGGCGGCCTCGGCACCTTCGACCTCGTGCTCGTCGGCATGCTGCACGCCAGCGCCGGCGTCTCGCCCGCCGAGGCCGGCCTCGTGCTGCTGGGCGTGCGCGGCGCCCAGCTCCTCTCCATCGCCGTCTCCTCGCTCGTCTTCTTTGCGTGGGCCGGCCAGCTCCTCCGCGCCGAGGTGCTCGACGCCATGGAGCGCGGCGACGTCGGCCCCGCCGGCTGAGCGCCCGCCGCCCTCAGCCGCCCGCCGCCTCCGCCGCCACGGCCCCGCGCACCAGCAGCAAGCTCGTGTCCGGGTGCGCCGGCAGGCGGGCATCCGGGGTGAAGCCCCGGATCTTCAAGTCTGGCACCCCGCCGTCCGGCGCGTCCACCGCCACGCCGCCCTCGCGCAAGTCGGCCGCCAGCGCCGCCACCGCCGCCCCGTGCGGCCCCGCGCCGTCCGTCTGCACCGTGCCGACCGCATGCAGCCCGCGGTGATGCAAAATGCCCACGGCGCTGGGGCAATCGTGCAGAAGCGTGCCCGTCACGCCGCGCAGCGACTCCCCGCCGAAGGTGCTGCGGTGCGTGCCCAGCAGCAGCATCCGCGCGTGGTGACGCGCCACCACGCGCATCAGGTCTTCGGCGGGATCGGCGGTCGCGAAGGAGATGACCTCGTAGGCCAAGCCCCGCTCCCGCGCCGCGCGCTCCGCCCCCTCCAGGGGGCCTGGCCCTTGCGGCCCGCTGGTGTCCTTCAGGTACTGGTGCGGGCGCTCGGCGGCGCTCAGGTGCACCAGCCACACCGGCTCCTTCGTCGCCCGCACCACCGCGGCGGCCAGCGCCACCAGCGGCGGCGCGATCTGCGGGTCGGAGATGGCGAGCACCAGCCCGCGCGGCGCGGCCCCCGGCGCGGGCCCGGCCGCCCCCGCAGGGTCCACCGCCGGGCGGTAGATGCGCTTCAGCAGCGGTGTGGTCATCAAGGTGGACGCCAGCGCCACCACCACCTGCATCGCGAACATGCGCTCGCTGATGACCCCGACGTCCAGGCCGATGTTGAGCACGACGAGGTCCATGATGCCGCGCGTGTTCATCAAGATGCCGAGCACCACCGACTCCCGGCCCGCGTGCCCGGTCAGGCGCGCCGCCAGCGTCGCCCCGCCGAACTTGCCGGCCGTCGCCACCGCCAGGAGCAGCGCCGTCAGGCCGAGGTCGCTCCAGGAGTGCAACAGCCCGATCTCGGTCCGCAGCCCGCTGTACGCGAAAAACAGCGGGAGCATGACGATGGTGACGAACTCTTCCATCTTTGTGCTGAGCGCGTGCGACAGCCCGCCCTCGCGCGGCATCGCCGCGCCGACCAGAAAGCCGCCGAACAGCGCGTGGATCCCGATGTACTCGGTGATCGTGGCCGAGGTGACCACCAGCAGCACCGCCACCGTCACCAGCTCGACCGACACCTCCGTCCCGC
>JBEIVK010000611.1:0-2879 GCA_040373935.1 Alphaproteobacteria bacterium | reverse complement strand
GGGAGCCGTGGCGGCCGGGGGCGCTGGAGGCAGGGGAGGAGGTGCGGCGGTTCCGGGGCGTTTGGTCGGGGTGGTGGGGCTTGGGGGTGTTTCGCGGGTGAGGAGGGTGATAGCGGGGCGCGATGAAGCAGCGAGTCGTCTTTGGGGTGATCCGTGCTGTGCGGTTCGCGCGGCACAACGCGGGTCCGATCTTGGGCGTCTTGTCGGTGGTGACGGTGTTGCTCGGCCTGGTGGGCTTTGAGTACGAGGCGGCTCACCGCGGGGTCCCGATGTCGGTGGCCGAGGCGCTGTACAACAGCGTCGGGCTGTTCGCGTTCGCGGGCAATCGGTTCGGCTTCCCGGAGACCCCGATTTTGGTGGTGGTGTACTTCCTGGCGTCGTTCATCTCGGCGTCCGCCGTGGTGGAGACGGTCTTTCGCTTGCTTCACGCCCGTTCGTCGTTTGTGCTGTCGTGGATCTGGGAACACACGGTGGTGTGCGGCGCAGGCACCGTGGGCGAGCTGCTCCTCGAGGACTGCGACGCCCGCGGCGTGCCGGCCGTGGCCGTGAACGACGTGGACCCTGGGGTGGGCACGCTGCACGGCGCCTTGCTGGTGCGCGGGCACATGGCGGCGGAGCAGGTCTTGAAGGCGGCGCGGGTCGAGCGGGCCTGGGCGCTGTACGTCACGACGGCGGATGACCTGCTCAACATGGACGTCGCGCGGATCGTCAAGGACAGCATGAGGGTGCGGGGGGTGCGAATCTTCTGCCACCTCTCGGACGGGGCGATTCGGGATGTGCTGGTGCCGGCACAGGGGGCTGGTTTCTCCGATCGAATCCGGTACTTCAACCTTCACCGTGTCGCGGCCAAGGCCTTGCTGGCGAGGGTGCTCCAGAAGCGCTGGCTGCCCGGCATCGAGGTGGAGGCCGGCGCCATGCTGTGCGTCCGCCACGGAAGCAACGGCGAAGCGTCGGCCGCAACGGCATTGACGACGTGCAAGGCGGTCTCACCCGGAGAGTTCCCGGTGGTCGTCGTCGTCGGGCTCGGGCGCTTTGGCTACGCCGTCTTGGAGCAGCTGGTCGATACGCTGCCGCAGAGCGTCGAGCTCTTTGCGTTGGACAAAGACGCCGCGTCCATCCGGAGGGCGAGGCTGGGCCTTGGCCGGCGGACGACGCGGTCTGGTCTCCGCGGCGATGCGCGGGTGAAGTGGCTCACGGGGGATGTCGAGGCGCTGGAGGGATTGCAGGTCAAGGGTACCGTCCCTGCACGTCCCCTCGTGTTCTTGTGCACGGACCAGCCGCGCTCGAATGTCCGATGGGCGCTGGCGCTGTCCGAGGAGTCCGCCGGGATGCGGGTCGTGGTGCGGATGGGCGATGAAGGCTTTGGCAGGCGCTTCGCAGGTCCGCATTCCATGAAAGAGAGCAGCATCCTGGCGGTGGGGCTGCGGGAGCTGTTCCGGGACGGGCGGCCCATCCTCGAGCACCAACAGGACATCTCGGACGGCGGTGCGCGGGTTCGCGCGTGTGTGTGGCCCGGGAGCGACCGGCCGGCAGAGCGGGGGCGCTGGTGGTCCCCGCGCCCGTCGCGAGCCCCATCGGCGTGGTACTTGGTCAGATTGGAGGCTGGCCAGTCGGCGCCCAAAGGAGAGGCGCTGGCCCTCGAGGTGGAGGGCCTCCCGTTGCCGGCACGCTGGTGCGTGCTGAGCGCTGCGGGCTTGGCGTCGATGGACAGCGCGCCCAGCGGGTCGTGATCGCGGCGCCCCGCCCACCCCTCTACCCCCGGCGCCGCCCCACCCGCGCGATGCCGCCGAACACGCCCGCGCCGGGGACCAATCCCGCGCCAGGGACCAATCCCGCGCCGCCGAACCGTCCCGCGCCGCCGAACCGTCCCGCGCCGCCGAACAATCCCGCGCCGCCCCCGGGCTCTTCCGGCAGAAACACGGCCTCCCCCCAGTCCGCCGGGCGGCACCCGCCGGCCGATAGCACCCACAGCACCGGGTAGGGGGGCGGGGCTTTCGGCGCAGGGCCGTAGCCGTCGGTGAGGTAGATGAGGATGTCGGGCGCGTCGTGCTCGGCGGCCCACGCGAAGGGCGGGTGGAGGTCGGTGCCGCCGCCCAGCTCGATGGGGAAGTCGTCTTCGGGGAGCGGGTTGTCTGCGTCGTAGCGCTGGGGCGCCCCCAGGGTGTCGGCGCAGGGCAGGACGACGACCTCGTGGCGGGGGATGGTGAGGAGGAGGGCGCGCAGCTCGGCGAGGAAGCGGCCGAGATCTCCCCGGGTGGAGCCCGAGGTGTCGATGGCGACGATGGCGCGGAGGGTGGGGCTGCGGCGGCTGGGCAGGTACAGGCCGCGGTGAATGGCGCGGCGGTTGGGCGGGAGCCACGCGGGGCTGCCGCCCGCGGCGGCGCGCAGGTGGGCTTCGAGGGCGGCGCGCCAATCGACGGTGGGCTGGAGCTGGCCGTCGAGGACGGTGGCGGCCTCGAGCGGCAGGCGGCCCCCGTTGCGGAGGACCTGGCGGCGGGCGGCCTCGGCCCACACGCGCCACTGGGGGCCGAGGTGCGGGGAGCGGTGGGGCGCGAAGCGCGGGTCTCCGGGGCCGGCGCCGCCGTCCTGCGGGCCGAGCGGGAGGTGGACGTCGGCGTTGCCGCCGCGCGTGGACGGCACCGCCACGCCGCCGCCGTCGGTGCCGAGGCGGTTGTAGACCTGCTCGGCGTTGAGGCCCGCCCAGGCGGGGAAGTACACGGCGTCGGCGGGGATGGTGAGGCCGGCGGACTGGAGGAGGCCGTTGACCTCGTGGTCCATGGCGATGTTCCAGGCCTCGCGGTCCCCCGGGGTGCTGCGGGAGAAGTGGGCGAGCGCGCAGTGCCAGACCTCGTGGGCGAGGACAAAGCGGCGGTCGTCGT